>CAZCTU010000351.1:0-2194 GCA_964501495.1 uncultured Ramlibacter sp. | reverse complement strand
GCTGCACAACGCGCTGGTGCTGTTCAACCCGGCGCCGATCACCTGAGGCCCGGCACGGGCTGCGTCAGCTCTGCGCTTACTGTCCTGAAGCCCCGCGCCTGCGCGTCTGTGCAGCAGGGGCCCTGCGTGGGTCAGGCGGCCCTGCGCCCTGCTGCTGCCGGCGACAGCAGGTCGCCGATCAATTCGAGGCGCAGCACCGGGTTGTCCAGCGCCATCAGCTGCTGCTTCGTCTCCAGGGGTAGGGGCAGCAGCTCGCTCCAGCGGTTGGCGACCCAGGCGCAATCGTCCAGCCGCCAGGGCTCGCGCACCGGCATGCGGCCCTTGGCGTCGCCCACCTGGGCGCTCAGCGTGTCCAAGAGGCGTGCGAGCGCATGCGCATGGCCCTGGAGTTCCTCGGGCACCGGCACCTCAGCATCGTCCGGCAGTGGCACCGTCTCGCCTACCCACAGCCCGTGCGTGAGCTGCTGGCTCGACGTGAGCCGGAAGCGGGAGCCGCCGTGCGCGCGGATCATGAACAGCCCCGGTTGCGGGGCGCTCAGTTCGGCGATCGTGGCCAGCGTGCCCACCGCATGGAAGGCCTCGGGCCCGGCGCCGGCCTGGCGCACCTCGTGGCCCTGGGTGAGGGCGACCACGCCGAAGGGCCGGCCCTCCCGGTGGCAGCGGCGGATCATGTCCAGGTAGCGGACCTCGAAGATCCGCAGCGGCAGCAGGCCGCCGGGAAAGAGGACGGTGCCCAGGGGGAACAGGGGCAGGCCGGGCCCCTCGTCGGACGGGCCGGGGGCGCCAGCGGGCGGCGTGGAGGCGGATTCGGGCATGGGGAAATGGAGCGGGACCCGGATCGGTTGGCGGGGCCCGGCCGGTATCATCCCCAAAGCCCATCACCCCTGCACGCCCGTATGCTTTTCCAGATCGTCTCCCTGCTGCTCGACGTGGCCGCCAGCCTGGTGGGCGGGGCCTGCCTGCTACGCCTGTACATGCAGTGGCAGCGGGTGCCCTTCGGCAATCCGCTGGGGCGCTTCGTCTTCGCGGTGAGCAACTGGCTGGTGCTGCCGCTGCGCCGCGTCCTGCCGGCCCTGGGGCGGCTGGACACCGCCAGCCTGGTGGCCGCCTGGGCGGTCGAGCTGGCCCAGCTGGCGGTCCTGTGGTCGATCTCGGGGGCCCTGGCGGGCGCCATGGGCATGCCCATGGGGTCCGGGATGGGGGGCGGCCTCCCCCTGGGCCCGGCCTGGGCCCTGCTGCCGGTGCTGGCCCTCTTCAGCCTGGCGCGGCTGGTGCTGTCCTCCATGACCGCGCTGGTGCTCCTGGGCGCCATCCTGTCCTGGGTGCGGGCCGACTCCGACATGGCAGACCTGATCGAGCGCCTCTGCGCGCCGCTCCTGGCCCCGTTCCGGCGCCTGATTCCCCTGGTCGGCGGCCTCGACCTCACCCCGCTGGCCCTGCTGGTGGCCCTGCAGGTGGCGGGCATCCTGCTCTCGGGCCTGCAGGTGGCGGTGCTGGGCTGAGGCCGGCCGCCTGTACGCCCGGCGCGCGCCAGACGCGCGGCACCAATGCAAACGGCCCCGAGGGGCCGTTGTCATTGTGAGATCCGGGAAGGATCAGCTCACCGCATCCGCCGGCTGGCGCTGCAGCATGGCCAGGGCGCTGGCCACGGTCTTGCGCAGCTCGCGGCGGTCGCAGATGAAGTCGACCGCGCCCTTCTGCTGCAGGAACTCAGCGCGCTGGAAGCCCTCGGGCAGGGTGACGCGCACGGTGGTCTCGATCACGCGCGGGCCGGCAAAGCCGATCAGCGCCTTGGGCTCGGCGATCACGATGTCGCCCACGAAGGCGAAGCCGGCGCTCACGCCGCCCATGGTCGGGTCGGTCAGCACGCTGATGTAGGGCAGGCCCTTGGCCGCCAGGCGGGTCAGCGCCGCATTGGTCTTGGCCATCTGCATCAGGGACAAGAGGCCCTCCTGCATGCGCGCGCCGCCGGTGGCGGTGAAGCACAGGAAGGGGACTTTCTGCTCGATCGCGGTCTCGACGCCGCGCACGAAGCGCTCGCCGACCACCGAGCCCATGGAGCCGCCCATGAAGTCGAACTCGAAGGCCGCGGCCACCAGGTTGATGCTGTGAACGGAGCCGCCCATCACCACCAGGGCGTCGGTCTCGCCGGTGTTGTCCAGGGCTTCCTCCAGGCGCTCGGGGTACTTGCGGC
>CAZCTU010000350.1:0-2226 GCA_964501495.1 uncultured Ramlibacter sp. | reverse complement strand
GCCAGCACCCCGTGCAGATCACGCGTGAGGCGGATCGCGTCTTTCAGCAGCCAGCCGCCATTCGGATCGAGCGTGACGCGGGCTTCGGGAAAGCGTTCGTGCAGCGCGCGAATCGCTTCCACTTCCTCTTCGCCGCGCAGCACGCCGCCTTTGAGCTTGAAGTCCTGGAAGCCATAGCGTGCGTGCGCGGCCTCGGCCAGTCGCACCACGCTCTCGGGCGTCATCGCGGTGTCGTGGCGCAGGCGCAGCCAGTCGTCGGCGGCGTCAGGTTCACTCACGTAGGGCAGATCGGTCTTGCTGCGGTCACCGACGAAAAACAGGTAGCCCAGCATCTGCACCGCGTCCCGCTGCTGGCCCTCACCCAGGAGGGCAGCCACCGGCACGCCCAGGTGCTGGCCTTGCAGGTCCAGGAGGGCCGACTCGATGGCGGCCACCGCATGGATGGTGGTGCGCAGGTCAAAGGTCTGCAGGCCACGGCCTCCGGCGTCGCGGTCGGCGAAGCGGGTGCGGACGTCGTTGAGGATGGCCTGCAAATCGCCCACCGTGCGCCCTTCGACCAGGGCCCGTGCGTCCTCCAGCGTCTGGCGGATCTTCTCGCCACCGGGCACCTCGCCCAGACCGGTGTGGCCGGCGGTGTCGGTGGCAATCACCAGGTTGCGGGTGAAGAAAGGCGCATGCGCGCCCGAGAGATTGAGCAGCATGCCGTCGCGGCCGGCGACGGGAATGACCTGCAACTTGGCGATGCGCGGGGCGGAGGACAGGGCCATGGAGGGACTTATGGAATTCGGAAGCAGGACCGGCCGACACAGGGGGTCGGCCGGGTTCGAATCAGCCTGGGCGGTTGTCGCTCAGTCGGCCTTGATGTTGCGGCTGGTGATCAGCTTCTGCCACTTCGCGTATTCGGTGGCCTGGAAGGTGGCGAACTGCTCCGGGGTGTTCAGCACCATCTCGAAGCCCACTTCCAGCAGCTTGGCCTTGGTGGCCGGGTCGTTGAAGATGGCGACGGTGGCGGCGTGGATCTTGGCCTTGACGTCGGCGGGCAGCCCGCGCGGGGCGGACAGGGCCTGCCAGGAGGTGACGCCGGCGTCCTTGATGCCCAGCTCGTCGAGGGTGGGCACGTTGGGCAGCAGGGGCGAGCGCTTGGCGCTGGTGATCACCAGCGGGCGCAGCTTGCCGGCCTGGATCTGCGGCATGGCGGTGTTGATGTTCATGAAGGACGAGTCCACTTGGTTGCCCAGGAGGTCGTTCATGACCGGGCCGCCACCCTTGTAGGGGACGTGGATGCCGGTGGTGTTGGTCTGCTGCCAGAACAGTTCGGCGGTGAGGTGGTCGCTGCTGCCGTTGCCCGAGGAGGCGAAAGTCATCTTGTTGGGGTTGGCCTTCACGAATGCCATGACGTCGGCCATGGTCTTGTGGGGCGAGGCGGCAGGTACGACCAGCACGTTGGGCGCCTGGACGATGATGGTGAGCGGGTCCAGGTCCTTGAGCGCGTCGTAGGGCGCCTTCATCAGGTGCGGCGCGATCACGTAGGGGCCCAGGGAGGCGACCAGCAGGGTGTGGCCGTCGGCGGGGGCGCGAGCGACCTGACCCGCGCCAATGGTGCCGGTGGCGCCGGCGCGGTTGTCGACGACGACAGACGAGGCGCCGACGCGCTCCCCCAGCTTGCTGGCCAGCACGCGGGCGATCAGGTCGGTCGAGCCGCCGGGCGGGAAGGGCACGACGAGGGTAATGGGCTTGCTCGGGAAGGATTGCGCCGAGGCGGCCAGGGTGACCAGGGTGGTCACGGCGGCAACGATCAGTTTCTTCATCGCTTGTCTCCTGTTGTCATTGAGGTGTGGGAAGGGAAACGGGACGCTCACTGCGGACCGAGCTTGCGGATCAGGGCGTCGAGTTCGTCCATCTCCGCGGGCTTGAGGTCGGTGAGGGGCGCGCGCACCGGGCCGGCGTCGTGGCCGACCAGCTTGGCGCCGGCCTTGACGATGGACACCGCATAACCCTGGGTGCGGTTGCGGATCTTCAGGTACGGCATGAAGAACTCGCGCAGCAGGTGGTGCTGGGTGGCAAGGTCGTCCTTGGCGACCGCGTGATAGAAGTCCATCGCGGTCTTGGGAATGAAGTTGAAGACGGCCGACGAGTACACCGGGGTGCCCAGGGCCTTGTAGGCGGCGGCGTAGACTTCGGCGGTGGGCAGGCCGCCCAGGTAGGAGAAGCGGTCGCCCATCTTCA
>CAZCTU010000349.1:0-2233 GCA_964501495.1 uncultured Ramlibacter sp. | reverse complement strand
TGCCGCCCACCGGCGCCAAGGGCCTGAACCTGGCCGCCACCGACGTGAAGTACCTGTCGGGTGCGCTGATCGAGTTCTTCAAGGACAAGAGCAGCCAAGGCATCGACACCTACTCCGAGCGCTGTCTCAAGCGCATCTGGAAGGCCGAGCGCTTCTCCTGGTGGATGACCTCGCTGATGCACCGCTTCCCCACCGACTCGGCCATCGACCACAAGTTCCAGGAGGCCGAGCTGGACTACCTGGTGAACTCCAAGGCCCTGTCCACCGCGGTGGCGGAAAACTACGTCGGCCTGCCGCTCTGAGGCCTGGCAGCGTCTCTGCTAGCCTCTCGGGCATGAGCGCCGTGCCCTCGCCCTCCGCTTTTTCGACCTTTGACGCGCCCCGGCCGCTGGCCGGCGTGCGCATCCTGAGCCTCGCCCTCAACCTGCCCGGTCCCGCCGCCCTGATGCGGTGCCGGGCCATGGGGGCCGAATGCCTGAAGTTCGAGCCGCCAGGGGGCGACCCGATGGCCCAGTACAGTGAGGCGGCCTATGCCGACCTGCACCAGGACATCGAGGTGCGCCGCGCCGACCTCAAGACCGCAGAAGGCCAGGCCGTCGTCCACGCCGAGCTGGCGCGCAGCGACGTGCTCCTCACTTCCTTCCGGCCCTCGGCCCTCGCGAAACTCGGACTGGGCTGGGAGGCGTTGCAGGCGGCGCATCCGCACCTGAGCCAGGTGGCCATCGTCGGCGCGGCTGGCGCCCTGGCCGAGATTCCCGGCCATGACCTCACCTACCAGGCCGAGCACGGCCTGGTGAGCGGGCAGCTTCTTCCGCCGACGCTGTATGCGGACATGGGGGGCGCGCTGATGGCGAGCGAGGCGGTGCTGCAGGCGGTCATTGCGCAGCGGGGCGAAGGGCCTGTCCCAGCTGCTGCTTCCAGGGCGGGTCAGACCGCCCAGGCCGGGGCCCCATCCAGCCGTTACATCGAAGTCGCCCTGGCCGATGCCGCCGCCTTCCTCGCCCTGCCACGCGCCTGGGGCCTGACCGCGCCCGGAGCCATCCTGGGCGGGCAGCACGCGGGCTACCAGGTCTTCGCCTGCAAGGACGGCCGTGTGGCCGTGGCAGCGCTGGAGCCGCATTTCACCCGGCGCCTGCTGGTCGCTGCGGGCCTGCCCGAGGATGGCGATGCGCTCGCGCCCTCGACGCGCAAGGCACTGGTGACCTTCTTCGCCTCGCACACGCGGCAAGCGCTCGACGAGCTGGCGCAAGCGCGGGACATTCCGCTGCATACCCTGGCCGAGTCATGTCCCTCGCACTAAGATTGATGGCATGACACGCGTAGTCGGAAACCAGGATCGCGACGAATTCGAGACAGACCCCGTCATCGCCTATCGCCGCGGGAGGTCGCTTGACCGTCTTTTGGCCGACGCCAGACTCCAGGTGCCGCGCGGTGTTCTGCGTGCGACCCACTCAGTCCTGAACCGGCTGGACGACGACCGCGCCGTGCAGGCTGCGCGTCGCTTGAACATGCCGCGCTGAACGATGGACGACGACGCGCTGCTCCGGCTGCTCGCCAGATTTCAGGCAGAAGGGGTCGAGTACATCCTGGTCGGCGGACACGCCGTCCGCCTGAACGGATTTGTCCGGGCGACCGAAGACATCGACATCCTTCTCCCCTCCTCACTGGAGAACGGCCGCCGTGTCATCAAGGCACTCGACTTTCTGTCCTCGAGCAAGGATCTCGATCCTCAATGGTTCGATGTCCCGCCAGGCGAGCCCGAGAACATCCGGGTCGCGGACGACCTGCTGGTCGACCTGCTCTTTGCAGCCAACGGCCATTCCTATGAGGACTTGAAGCCCTACGTCCGAACCATCGACCTGGACGGCGTGCCCATACGGACGCTGGACATCGAAGGCCTGCTCAAGACCAAGACAGACTTCAGGGAAAAGGACAGGATAGACCGCGAAGCGCTGAGCCGCCTACGCAGCCGTCTCTAAGAACTAGCGCGGCTTGCGCCCGGCGACCTTGCCTTTGGGCGCAGGCGCTGAACCGGTCAACCGCGGCGGCAGGCCCGTGTGCTGCGTGAGCAGCTGGCCGGGACGCGGCGCCACCTTCGCCACCCGCTGCCCCGGGGCCGCCGCCTTGCGCGCCGGGCTGGTCGTCGCCGGGGAAGGCGTCGAATTCTTGCGCCGGGCACTCTGGTAGCTGCCGTCGGTCACCGGCTGGTAGGTCGGGATCAGGTGCTGCTTGC
>CAZCTU010000348.1:0-2237 GCA_964501495.1 uncultured Ramlibacter sp. | reverse complement strand
AAGGCATTGGGCTCGCCCTCGAAGATGCCGACCTCGGGCATGCCGATGCCGGCCTTGTCGGAGAAACGGCGCACGGTCTCGACGATCCAGCGCTCGTCCGGGCCCTCGGCGCCGGTGATGACCTGCACGCCGGAGCTCCACTTGGCGATCGGCTTGGACAGCAGCAGGGAAATGAAGGCGCCGCCAAAGCCCATGATCAGCGCGAAGCCGAGCAGCGCGCCCAGGTTCAGGCCGTTGGCGGTGAGGTAGCGGTTGACGCCCAGCAAGCTGGCGACGATGCCCAGCACCACCACGATGGCGAGGTTGGTGGCGACGAACAGAAGGATGCGTTTCATTCGGTCTTTCTAGGGAAGACATGCGGTCAAGGGGCCGCTCCCGACGCGGAAGATAAGGCCAGCCTTACGGATTGCAAGGTTTGGGGCGCTTTCTCCGCTTTTTCCTATGGTTTTTCGGCTGGACCGGAAGACGGACGCGCAGGACGGAACACCCGCACGTCGTCGTAGAAGGCCGGATCCGCGTTGGCCGGCCACCAGCCCGGCACCCCCAGCACCGGCAGCGGCGTGAAGGGCTTGGACGCCAGGGCCTCGGGCGTGAGGGCCTGGGCCAGCCAGGCGTCGGCAGACGCCAGTGAGGACGCCCCGCCCGCACCCGCCCGATAAGCGCCATCCGCCGCAGCACCTGCAAGACCCGATGCGGAATCCGGCAACCCCAGTGGCGCGTCCACCCGCCAGACGTGTGCCGTCATGTCCTTGCGCGGCGCCACCAGCTTCTCGAGCAGCGCGTGGCCGAACACCACCAGGCGGGCCTGCGCCCACAGCGGCCGCAGGTCCACGAAGAGCCGCCGCCACTGGCGCGCCAGCAGCGCCTCCCAGAGCAGCGGCGGCGCCTGCAACAGGGCGCCGTTCTCGTCGAACACAGTGATCGCGTCGCGCACCGGGCCACGCACCGCGCCCACGCCGTCACGCGCGATCTCGGCCGCCTGCAGCGCGTTGAGGCGCGACTTGGCCTGCGGGAAGGCTTGCCAGCACAGGCCGTTGAAGAAGTCGTGCAGGCCCTCCCGGGTGGGCACCTGCCGTGTCTCGAAGATGAAGCGCTCGTAGGCCGTGCCCTCGGGCAGCGCGTCCTGCGGGACGAAGGTGACCGGGGAGGCGGACGCGGATGAAGCGGTCGAGGCAGAAGCCGTCATCAGGGCCCGTGACACGGGCTCCCCGGCGGCGATCCGCTCAGCAGCCGTCGCCCCCCAGGCGCGCCAGGGCGCGTACCAGGGGTCGGCCCAGTCGATGTCGGACCAGGGGACGTCGGGCCGGAGCAAGCCTCAGCCCGCCACCTTCCAGCCCAGGGTCTCGCCGCCACGCAGCGGCTTGATGCGGGCCTGGCCGAAGGCGTAGTCCTCGGGCAGGGCCCAGGCCTCGCGCTTGAGGGTCAGCGTACCGGTGTTACGCGGCAGGCCGTAAAAGTCGGCGCCGTGGAAGCTGGCGAAGCCCTCGAGCTTGTCCAGCGCGCCCGCGGCGTCGAAGGCCTCGGCGTACAGCTCCATCGCCGCCGGCGCGGTGTAGCAGCCGGCGCAGCCGCTCGCATGTTCCTTGAGGTGGGCGGCATGCGGGGCGCTGTCGGTGCCCAGGAAGAAGCGCGAATTGCCCGAGGTGGCCACTTCGACCAGGGCCTGGCGGTGCAGCTCGCGCTTGAGGACCGGCAGGCAGTAGTAGTGCGGCCGGATGCCGCCGGTGAAGATGGCGTTGCGGTTGTACAGGAGGTGGTGGGCGGTGATGGTGGCCGCGGTGAGCGGGCCGGCATCGCGCACGTAGTGGGCGGCTTCGCGGGTGGTGATGTGCTCCATCACGATCTTCAGGCCCGGAAAGTCGCGGCGCAGCGGAATCAGCTGTTCGTCGATGAACACCGCCTCGCGGTCGAACAGGTCGACGTCGGGCGAGGTGACCTCGCCGTGCACCAGGAGCAGCAGGCCTTCGCGCTGCATGGCCTCGAGGGTGGCGTAGGTCTTGCGGATGTCGGTCACGCCCGCGTCGCTGTTGGTGGTGGCGCCCGCCGGGTAGAGCTTGCAGGCCACGACACCGGCTTCCTTGGCGCGGCGGATTTCGTCCGGCGGCAGCTTGTCGGTGAGGTACAGGGTCATCAGCGGCTCGAAGGCCACGCCGGCCGGGACGGCGGCGCGGATCCGGTCGGCGTAGGCCACGGCCTGGGCCGCGGTGGTCACCGGCGGCTTGAGGTTGGGCATGATG
>CAZCTU010000347.1:0-2259 GCA_964501495.1 uncultured Ramlibacter sp. | reverse complement strand
AATGGCCGCCCTCACCGTCTCGCCCCAGAGCCAGGGCCAGGGCGACGGCGAGAAGGTCTTGAAGCGGATCGAGCAGCGCGCCAAGGCCATGGGCCTGGACAGCATCTTCGTGCTGACCACCCGGACCATGCACTGGTTCCTCAAGCGCGGCTTCGTCCGCGCCGACCCCGACTGGCTACCTGAAGCCCGCAAGCGCAAGTACAACTGGGACCGTCGCAGCATGGTCTTCGTGAAGAAACTGGGCTGACACGGGCAGGCCCCATCCGGGGCGGCAGGGCTGTCCTACGCAGCCCTGAGGCGCTGGCGACAGGTGCAGGAACCCGCACCCTGCCACTCTCCCTGCTTTCCTTCCGATAAAGGGCCGGCTCCGTCCGCGGGCCGGACCGGAGGCGAGCATGAGCCCGTTCGATGAACTTCCGCTCAAGGACCGGCGCGAGGCCGGCCGCCTGCTGGCCCGCGAGCTGGCCTTCCTGGCCGGCGAGCCGGACCTGCTGGTGCTCGGCCTGCCCCGCGGCGGGGTTCCCGTCGCCCTGGAGATCGCGCGCGCGCTGAATGCCCCTCTGGACGTGCTGACGGTGCGCAAGCTGGGCCTGCCGGAACAGCCCGAGTTCGCGGTCGGCGCCCTGGCACCCGGCGGGGTGCGGGTGATGGACCGCACGCCCCGCAACCTGCTCGAGGCAGCGCGCTGGGAGATGGTGGCCCGGAACGAACGCGCCGAACTGGCCCGGCGTGAGCGCGTCTACCGCAGCGGCCGGCCGCCCCTGGCGCTGGCAGGCCGCACCGTGATCCTGGTCGACGACGGCGTCGCCACCGGCGCGACGCTGGAAGCCGCTGCGCGTGCGGTCCGGGCCGGCGGTCCCCGGCGGCTCGTGATCGCCGCCCCTGTCGCCTCGTCCGAGGCCTCGACCCGCCTCGCCTGTCTGGCCGACGAGCTGGTAATGGGCGCCACCCCGCGTCCCTTCGGCGCCGTGGGCAGCTGGTACCAGGACTTCGGCCAGACCTCCGACGAGGAAGTGCTGGCCTGCCTGGCGGTCCGGAGCGCGTCGACCGCCTGATCAGGCGGCGTCCGCTAGCGCCGGACGATCCTCAAGCGGAGGCGGTCCTGCGCAGGCCCCGTGCGAGCAGCAGCAGGAAGACCCCGCCGAAGCCGACGAACCAGAGAAAAGACCAGTTGGCGATGGTGCCGCCCAGGAAGGTCCAGTCAATGGCGGTGCAGTCGCCGGTCCCGCGGAAGATCATGGGAATGGCCCGCTGCAGCGGGAAGCTCTCGATCATTCCGTAGAAGTCGCGGCCGCAGGAGGCGACCGCGGGCGGGTTCCACTGCAGCCAGCTCTGGCGGGCCGCGGTGAATCCGCCGAAGCCCGCCATCACGAGGCCGAGGAGGCTGCTCACCCCGAGCCCCAGGCGCCCGCCCCAGAGGGCACCGAGCGCCGCCGCGATCCCGACGCCGACCAGGCAGTAGCGCTGCACGATGCACATCGGGCAGGGTTCGAGTCCGACGACATGCTGCAGGTACAGGCCGAAGGCCAGCAGACCCAGGCAGGCCAGCGCGACGGCGGCCAGCAGGCGGCGGGGATGGTTCAGGCAGAGGGTGATCAGCGCAGGCAGGGAGGTGGGCATCTCGGTTCTCGGCGCTCGAGGCGCCGCGTCAGTGCTCGACGAAGACCCGGGCATGCCGGGGCGTCACCACGAGCGTATCACCCTCGGCCAGTCCCATCTCCTTGAACTGCTGCGCCGGAATCTGTGCCTCGATCACGGTTTCGGAGCCCGGGGGCGCGGAAGCGCCCTCCTCCGCCGGCACCAGCTCCAGGCGGGCAATCGGCCCGACCACGATGGCGCGTGCCAACCGTGCGACGATGCCGCGCGGGCGGCCGGAGGCGTCGAGCGCGGCGCCCGGGGTGTAGCGGGCCACGTCGAGGTCATGCGGTCGCACATAGGCGAAGGCCTTGGCGTCCTGGGCCTGGGCATGCTCGGGCGCCTGCAGCTGCAGGCCGTCCAGATGGATCTCACCCTGGTGCGCGCGGCCGTGGAACAGGTTCACGTCGCCCAGGAAACCGTAGACGAAGGGGCTGGCCGGATGGTCCCAGACATCCTGGGGCGACCCCACCTGCTCGATCACCCCGGAGTTCATCAGCACCACCCGGTCGGCGACCTCGAGGGCCTCTTCCTGGTCGTGCGTCACGAAGATGCTGGTCACGTGCAGCTCGTCGTGCAGGCGGCGCAGCCAGCGGCGCAGCTCCTTGCGCACCTTGGCGTCCA
>CAZCTU010000346.1:0-2264 GCA_964501495.1 uncultured Ramlibacter sp. | reverse complement strand
TGCCCCCCACCGGCGGCTGCGGCATCGGCATCGACCGCCTGATGATGCTGCTGACCGATTCGCCCAGCATCCGCGACGTCATCCTCTTCCCCGCGCTGCGTCGCGAGGCCTGAGGCCCAGGGGCAGGCGGTGAGGGCATGGCGCGACTCCTCGCCAAGACTCACGCAGGACTGAGCGCGCCGCGATGACCACGCTTGCCCCCAGCCCCCGCATCGTCCTGTCCCTCGGGACGGCCCAGACGCTCGCCTGGGCCTCTACCTATTACCTGCCCGCCGTGCTCGGCGCCGCCATGGCGCGGGACACCGGGGTGGAAGCGCCCACCGTCTTCCTCGCCTTCACGATGGCCCTGCTGGTCTCGGCCGCCTTCGGGCCGGGGTCGGGCCGGCTGATCGACCGCCACGGCGGCCGCGGGGTGCTGGCCGGCGCCAGCCTGGTCTTCGCCGCCGCCCTGGCCCTCATGGTGCGGGCGCAGGACGGCGTCGACCTGTTCATCGCCTGGGCGGTGATGGGCGTGGGCATGGGCTGCGGCCTCTACGAGAGCGCCTTCGCCGCCCTGGTGCGGCTGCACGGGCAGCAGGCGCGCTCCTCCATCACCGGCATCACCCTGCTTGCGGGCTTCGCCAGCACCGTGGGCTGGCCGCTCTCGGCCTGGATGGAGTCGCAATGGGGCTGGCGCGGCGCCTGCCTGGGCTGGGCCGGCCTGCACCTGCTGCTGGGGCTGCCCCTGAACCTGCTGCTGCCGAAGGCGCCCCCCATGCCGGCGGGCGCGTCTGCGCCTTCCGATGCCGACGCGGACGCTCACACCTCGGCAGGCAACGAAGCCCAGTCCGCGCACGTCCCTGACGGGCAGGCGCGCCTAGAGGCCGAGGCACCACCGGCGCCGAACCGGGGCCTGCGCACCGTCCTCCTGCTGTCCTTCGTCTTCAGTGGCTCCCTTTTCGTGAGCACCGCCCTCGCCGCCCACCTGCCCCAGCTGCTCATGGCCAGCGGCGTCACCCTGGCCACCGCCGTCGCCCTCGGCGGCCTGATCGGCCCGGCGCAGGTGGCCGGCCGGCTGCTGGAGTTCGGCGTGCTGCAGAAGGTGCACCCGCTGCTCTCGGGCCGCATCGCCTCGGCCCTGCACCCGCTGGGCGTGGTCGTGCTTTTCGCCTTCGGCGCGCCGGGCGCTGCGGCCTTCTGCCTGCTGCATGGCGCAGGCAACGGCATCCTCACCATTGCCAAGGGGACCATGACCCTGGCCATCTTCGGCGCCCACGGCTACGGCCAGCGCCAGGGCCTGCTGCTGGTGCCGGCCCGCATCGCGCAGGCGCTGGCGCCGTGGGTGTTCGGGCTGGCGCTGGCGCGCTGGGGCATGAACGCCCTGTGGCTGTCGGCCGCCGTGGGCCTGGGGATGGTGGGCGCGCTGCTTCTGCTGCGGGCCGCGCCGGCGCCCGAGGCCTGAGCCCCGGCGCCTCTTGCGCCTCTTGGGCCTCTTTCGCCTCTTTCGCCTGACAGATTCAAGGCCCGGTACGCGGAAGCCTCCCGCGCACGAAGCCCGCCTGGATCAGGGCAGCAGGTCCAGCGCCCGCAGATACTGCGGCTGCGCCATCAGCGCATCCCAGGAATGGGAGGGCCGCTGCGGCAGCAGGTCCAGCCGGCGCTGCTCGCTCGCCTCGCTGGGGCGCCACTTGGCCTGGCGACGCGCCTTGTCCAGGCCGTCCAGCAGTTCATCGACCGCCGCGCCACCCGCGGGCACCGACTGGTTGCAAAGCAGCACCATGTCGCAGCCGGCGTTCAGGGCCACGGTGGCGGCTTCGGTGTAGCTCACCTCGCGGCCCTCGATCATCCGCGCACCGGCCATGCTCAGGTCGTCGCTGAAGATCGCGCCCTGGAAGCCCAGCTGCCCGCGCAGGATGTCGTTCAGCCACTTGCTGCTGAAACCCGCTGGGCGCGAGTCCACCTTGGGGTAGATCACGTGCGCCGGCATCACGCTGGTGAGCGAGGCGCTGAGCCACTCATAGGGCGCCGCGTCCTCGGCCAGGATGGCCTTCAAGCTGCGGGTGTCCACCGGGATCTCGGTGTGCGAGTCGGCCTTGACGAAGCCGTGGCCGGGGAAGTGCTTGCCGCAGTTGGTCATGCCGGCCTGCAAGAGGCCCTGCATCACGCAGCGGGCGAGCACCGTGGCCACGCGGGCGTCGCGGAGGAAGGCGCGGTCGCCAATGACACCGCTCTCACCCCAATCCAAATCGAGCACGGGCGTGAAGCTGAAGTCCACGCCGCAGGCG
>CAZCTU010000345.1:0-2279 GCA_964501495.1 uncultured Ramlibacter sp. | reverse complement strand
GTCGGTCCAGCCGGTGAATCGGTTTTCGAGGTTCCAGGTCGATTCGCCATGGCGAATCAGCACGAGTTTGTACATGGGCAAGCGCCTGCGGAAGGAAGGGACAAGCCGGGGATTTTAAAATCAGCCGTTCCTTCCCCTTTGACCCGCCCATTTGGTCCCTTGCCCGGACCCGCCCGACGTGAAATTCATCATCGACAACTGGATGCTCCTCCTGGTGGCCCTTTCCTCCGGCGTGATGCTGCTGCTGCCCGTGATCCGCGGCGGCGTCGCCTCCGGCCTGCCGCCGGCGGCCGCCGTCAACCTGATCAACCGCGAGAAGGCGGTGGTGGTGGACGTGTGCAGCGCCCAGGAATTCGCCGCCGGCCACGTGGCCGGCTCGCGCCACATCCCCCTGGGCGACCTGGAATCCCGCCTGCCTGAGGCCGTGAAGAACAAGGCCCTGCCGGTGCTGATGGTCTGCGCCAGCGGCATGCGCGCCCAGAAGGCCGCCGCCACCGCGCGCCGGCTCGGTTACGAGAAGGCCCAGGTCCTGGCCGGCGGCCTGCGCGCCTGGAAAGACGCCAACCTGCCCGTCGAGAAGTCCTGAGGAAGTCCCCATGCAAGCCGTCAAGATGTACACCACCGCCGTCTGCCCCTACTGCGTGCGCGCCAAGCAGCTGCTCAAGGCCCGCGGCGTGGAGCAGATCGAGGAGATCCGCATCGACACCGACCCCGCCCGGCGCGACGAGATGATGGCCCTGACCCAGCGCCGCACCGTGCCCCAGATCTTCATCGGCAGCACCCACGTGGGCGGCTGCGACGACCTGGTCGCGCTCGACGGCCGCGGCGGCCTGATGCCCCTGCTGCAGGGCGCCTGATCCCGGGCCGCCAGGCGCGGGCTCGTTCCCGTGGCTGCTGCGCCGCCCCGCGCGGGTTCATTCCCCTCGGCCCGTCACGCGCGGGCTCGCCCTCGGGTTCCCTGGCCGCTCGGCCACCGGGGCCCCTGACATAATCCCCCGATCTTTTCCACACGGCCCGCCGCACCAGCGGCCGTGCCGCCTCGTTTCCAAGAAAGCGCCCATGTCCGAAGCCCAGGCCCCCGTGTTCCAGATCCACACCCTCTACCTGAAGGAGGCCTCGGTGGAGCAGCCCAATTCCCCGGCCATCCGCCTGGAGGACCAGGCCGCCCCGACCATCGACATCCAGCTCGGCGTCGAGGCCCAGCAGCCGGCCGACGGCCTGTTCGAGGTGTCGGTGGCCGCCACCGTCACCGCCAAGGTGGGCGATCGCACCCTGTTCCTGGTCGAGTGCAAGCAGGCCGGCCTGTTCGAGATCCGCGGCTTCGACGAGGCCCAGCTCGGCGGCGTGGTCGGCGCCATGTGCCCGCAGATCGTCTTCCCCTACCTGCGCAGCAACGTGAGCGACCTGGTCACCCGCGCCGGCTTCCCGCCCGTCACCCTGGCCGAGATCAACTTCCAGGCCATGTACGAGCAGCAGCAGGCCGCCCAGGCCGGCTCGCCCATCATCACCAACGCCTGAGCGGCGCACGCCGCTCAGCCCCTGGCAGCCTGTCGCGCCCTCAGCGCCTTCCACGAGGACACCGCCCCGTGCGCATCCTGATGCTCGGCGCCGGCGCCTGGGGTACCGCCCTGGCGGTCAATGCCGCCGCCCGTCACGCGGTCACGCTCTGGGCCCGTGATGCCGCCCAGGCCGCGCAGATGCGTGAGCAGCGCGAGAACGCGCGCTACCTGCCGGGCTTCGCCTTTCCTGCCTCGCTCCAGGTGGCCGATCCGGCCGCCGGTCCTCTGGATCGCCTGGCCGGCGCCCATGACCTGGCCATCGTCGCCACGCCCATGGCCGGACTGCGCGGCACGCTGCAGGCCCTGGCCGAGGTGCGTGTGCCGGTGGCTTGGCTGTGCAAGGGCTTCGAGGCCGGCGGCCAGCCGCCCCGGGGCCTCCTGGGCCACGAGATCCAGGCCGAGGTCGCGCCGCACCTGCAGGCCGGCGCCCTGAGCGGGCCCAGCTTCGCCCAGGAAGTGGCCCGGGGACAGCCCACCGCCCTGGTGGCCGCCAGCCCCCATGTCGCGGTGCGCGAGGCCCTGGTGGCCGCCTTCCACAACCCCAGCTTGCGGGTCTACGCCAATGAGGACCTGGCCGGCGTCGAGGTGGGCGGCGCGGTGAAGAACGTGCTGGCCATCGCCACCGGCCTTTGCGACGGCCTGGGCCTGGGCCTCAACGCCCGCGCGGCCCTCATCACCCGGGGCCTGGCTGAAATCAGTCGCCTGGGCCTGGCCCTGGGC
>CAZCTU010000344.1:0-2287 GCA_964501495.1 uncultured Ramlibacter sp. | reverse complement strand
CGCGCCCACCGCCCCCGCGGTGCGCCGCTACCTGCGCGAGTTCCTCAGCGACCCGCGCGTGGTCGAGATCCCGCGCGCGGTCTGGCTGCCGCTCCTGCATGGGGTGATCCTGCCGGTGCGCTCCTCCAAGTCGGCGGCCAAGTATGCCAGCATCTGGACCGACCAGGGCTCGCCGCTCAAGGTGCACACCGAGCGCCAGGCCGAATTGCTCCAGCAGGCGCTCACCGCGGCGGGCCATGCGGTGCGGGTGCTGCCGGCGATGCGCTATGGCAACCCGTCCATCGCCTCGCAGCTCGACGCGCTCAAGGCCGCCGGCGCGACCCGGGTGCTGGTGCTGAGCGCCTACCCGCAGTACTCGGGCACCACCACCGCCAGCGTGATCGACGCGGTCGGCACCTGGACCACCCGCACCCGGCTCCTGCCCGAGCTGCGCTTCGTGAACCGCTACCACGACCACCCGGGCTACATCGAGGCCCTGGCGGCGACGATCGAGCAGCACTGGCAGCAGCACGGCAAGCCCGAGCATTTCGTCATGAGCTTCCACGGCGTGCCCGAGCGCACCCTGCACCTGGGCGACCCCTACCACTGCGAGTGCTACAAGACCGGCCGTCTGATCGCCCAGCGCCTGGGCCTGGCGAAGGAGCAATACACCGTGAGCTTCCAGAGCCGCTTCGGCAAGGCCAAGTGGCTGGAGCCCTACACCGAGCCCACACTGGTGGCCTTGGCGAAAAAGGGCGTGAAGCGCGTGGACGTGGCCTGCCCCGGTTTCACCGCCGACTGCCTGGAGACGCTGGAGGAAATCGCGATGGAGGGCAAGGAAGCCTTCCTCACCGCCGGTGGCGAGCAGTACCACGCCATCCCCTGCCTGAACGAGCACCCGGCGTGGATCGGCGCGCTGGCCGACATCGCCGCGCAGAACCTCGCGGGCTGGTCGACGCAGGCACCGGTGGGGGCTGATGAACTGGCCGCTTCCCGGGCGCGCGCCCTGGCGCTGGGCTCGAAGAACTAAGGTCGCTCGAACCGACCACCGAGCGTGGCGGCCAAACCGGCAGCCTCGCCATCGAGGCCACCCGCGAACGATCAGCGATCGATCAGCGATCGATCGGCGGGCGATCAGCCCCGGGCCTGCACCGCCTCGATGAAGCCCGACACCAGCTCCAGCTGCTCGGGCACGTTGAGCGCCGGGGCATGGCCCACGCCGGCGATCTCGACCACCTGCAGCAGCCCCTTCGCGCCCGGACCCCGGTGGCGCATTTCCTCCACCGTCTCCGCCAGCACCAGGTCCGACTCCGCGCCGCGCAGGCACAACACCGGAACGTCGATGCGGTCGTAGTGGGCCCAGATCAGGTAGTCGTCCTCATGGTCGGTGAACTGGCGGACCATCTGCGGGTCGTAGTGCGGCGTCACCCGGCCATCGGGCAGGCGCCGCGCCGAGGTCTCGGCCATGCGGCGCCACTGCGCGTCGCTGAGCCACCCAAAGGGCTTGTAGACCTGGCGGAAGAAGGTCTCCAGCTCGGTCACCGTGTCGAAGGCCGGCGGGTTGCCGGCGTACTGGCGAATGCGCTCGATGGCCGGCTGGGCCAGGCGCGGCGCATTGTCATTGAGCACCAGGCTGCGCAGGCGCCCCCGGAGCGCGGTGCCCGCGCACACGGTGCCGATCGCGCCGCCCATCGAAGTGCCCACCCAGTGCGCCTGCGCCAGCCCCAGGCCGTCGAGCAGGCCCTCGGCCAGCTTCGCGTAGAAGGACAACTGGTACTCGGCAGCCGGGTCAGGGCTCCACTGCGAGAAGCCGCGGCCCAGGGTGTCGGGGCAGATCACCCGGAAACGCGGCGCCAGGTGCTGGGCCATCTCGTCGAAGTCGCGCCCGGTGCGAGCCAGGCCGTGCCAGGCGATGACCGCCGGCGCCTGCGGGTCGCCCCACTCCACATAGTGGATCTGGCGGCCGGCGCAGGTGAGGTAGCCGGAGCGGGGGTCGGACTGCGAGGCGGTGTTCATCGTCAACTCCTTCAGGCCCGGCGGTCTTCACGCCAGGCGCGCAGCCGGCCCACCACCCCGGTGGGGAAGTAGTACACCGACAGCACGAACAGCAGGCCCAGCCACAGCAGCCAGCGGTCCGGCGAGAGCAGCGCCGAGAGGGCCGAGCCCCAGGGGAGCGTGGCGGCCGCCTCGGAGCCCACGCGCAAGAGGTCCTGCAGGTAGCTCTGGGCGATGAGGAACAGGACCGAGCCGATCACCGCGCCGTAGATCGTGCCCATGCCGCCGATCACCACGATCAGCAGCACGTCCA
>CAZCTU010000343.1:0-2313 GCA_964501495.1 uncultured Ramlibacter sp. | reverse complement strand
GAGCAGTACTGGCGCGACAACCGCCTGAACATGATCCACGAGGGCACCCACGGCATCCAGGCCGCCGACCTGCTGGGGCGCAAGGTGACCATGGAAGGCGGCCGGGGCCTGCAGCTCCTGGCCGGCCGCATCCAGTCCACCATCGAACGGGCGATGCAGCAGCCGGCGCTGGCGGCCCATGCCAATGCCCTGGCGGGCGCGCTGCAGAAGGTGGGCGCGGCGACCAAGGCGGCCTGGGCCACCGGGGACGCCGGCGACGCCCTCGCCAATGCCGTGCCCTACATGCAGGCGGCCGGCCACCTGGTGCTGGCCTGGACCTGGCTCGAGCTGCTGCTGGTGGGGGAGGGGAGCCAGGGCGGCATGGCCTTCGAGGGCCGGCAGCGCGCGGCGCAGTACTTCTTCCACTACGAGCTGCCGAAGATCGACGCCTGGCTGGCGGTGGTCTCGGCCCGCGACCGCACCTGCGCGGACATGCCGGAAGAGGCCTTCTGAGGCGGTCCGACAGGGAGGGAGCGGCCGGTAGAATCGGCGCAACTTCCAACCGCCCCTCATGAGAATCCTGGTCACCGGCGCCGCCGGTTTCATCGGCATGCACGTGGCCGAGCGCCTGCTGGCGCGGGGCGATGAGGTCATTGGCCTCGACAACCTCAACGACTACTACGCGGTGAGCCTCAAGCAGGACCGCCTGGCGCGCCTGTCGTCCCATGGCCGGTTCCGGTTCGTGCAGGCCGGGGTCGAGGACCGTGCGGCGGTCGAGGCCCTGTTCATCGAGCACCGGCCCGAGCGGGTCATCCACCTCGCTGCCCAGGCCGGCGTGCGCTACTCGCTGCAGAACCCCCGCGCCTACGCCGATTCCAACCTCACCGGCTTCGTGAACATCCTGGAGGCCTGCCGCCACCACGGCGTGTCGCACCTGGCCTATGCCAGCAGCTCCAGCGTCTACGGCGGCAACGCCAAGCTGCCGTTCCAGGAGCAGGACGCGGTGGACCATCCGGTGAGCCTGTACGCCGCCACCAAGAAGGCCAATGAGCTGATGGCGCACAGCTACAGCCACCTGTTCGGCCTGCCCACCACCGGCCTGCGTTTCTTCACCGTCTATGGCCCCTGGGGCCGGCCCGACATGGCGCCGATGCTGTTCGCACGGGCCATGATGGCTGGCGAGGCGATCAGCGTCTTCAACGGCGGCAATATGGTGCGCGACTTCACCTACGTGGGCGACGTGGCCGACGCGGTGGTCAAGGTGATCGACAAGCCCGCCACGGCCGACCCAGCCTTCGACCGGCTCGCGCCGGATGCCGCCACCGCCGCCGTGCCCTGGCGCGTCTTCAACATCGGCAACGGCCGGCCCACCGACCTGGGCGACTTCATCGCGACCCTCGAGCGTTCGCTCGGGGTCGAGGCCAAGCGCGAACTGAAGCCGATGCAGGCCGGCGATGTGGAAGCCACCGCCGCCGACTGCTCACGGCTGCAGGACTGGATCGGCATCCGCCCGGCCACCGACCTGGCCGCTGGCGTCGGCCGCTTCGCCGAGTGGTACCGCGCTTACTTCCCCGGCTGAGCCCCGCCCGGACTCACGGACCGGGCACAGGACTGTCACGAAACCGCCCCAGAATCAGAACGCAACTGCAACAGCACACAGGAAGATAGATGCTCAAGGTCTCCATTTTTGGCGTCGGCTATGTCGGTCTGGTCACCGGCGCATGCCTGGCCGAGGCCGGCCACGACGTGATGTGCATGGACGTGGACGCCCATCGCGTCCAGCGCCTGCGCGAAGGCCACATCCCCATTTACGAGCCGGGCCTGGAGCCCATCGTCAAGCGCAACGTGGCCGAGGGCCGCCTGCACTTCACCACCAGCGCCCAGGAGGCGGTGACCCACGGGGCCCTGCAGTTCATCGCGGTGGGCACCCCGCCCGACCAGGATGGCTCGGCCGACCTGCGCTATGTGCTCGAGGTCGCCGCGTCGATCGCCCAGCACATGGACGGCTATAAGGTCGTGGTGAACAAGTCCACCGTGCCGGTGGGCACCGGCGACAAGGTCCAGGCGGCCATCGAGGCCGGCCTGAAGGCCCGCGGTCTCGCGCACGAATTCGACGTGGTCTCCAACCCCGAGTTCCTCAAGGAGGGCTCGGCGGTCCACGACTTCCAGAAGCCCGACCGGATCATCGTCGGCACCGACTCCGAGCGCGCCATCGGGCTGATGCGCGAGCTCTATGAACCCTTCAACCGCAACCACGAGCGCACCCTGGGCATGGACCGGCGCAGCGCCGAGCTGACCAAGTACGCCGCCAACGCGATGCTGGCCACCCGCATC
>CAZCTU010000342.1:0-2318 GCA_964501495.1 uncultured Ramlibacter sp. | reverse complement strand
CATGCTGGCCGAACTGGACCCCAAGCCCGACCAGGTCACGGTGACCATCAACACCTCGCAGATGAACATCGTCGAGCACATGGAGGACCGGGACTTCGTCGGCACCACCTTCGAAGACCCCGAGGTTTTCGGCACCTACAAGGAAATGACCGTGCCGGCGCAGCCGGGCTGGGCCGAGGAGCACATCAAGCGCCTGAACGAAGCCGGCATCCAGAGCGCCTTCCAGTGCTACAACATCAACAGCTTCGAATCGGTCGAGCGCCTGATGCGCCGCGGCATCTACAAGGGCCCGCTGGTCCTGAACTGGGTGGCCATCTCCGGCGGCATGGACATGCCCAACATCTACAACTTCGCCAACTTCGTGCGCGCCGTGCCCGATGGCGCGGTGCTCACGGTGGAAAGCTCCATGCGCAACGTGCTGCCGGTGAACATGTGGGGCATCTCCATGGGCCTGCATGTGCGCTGTGGCATCGAGGACAACCTCTGGAACCAGGGCCGCACCGCCAAGTCCGGCACGGTGGAACAGGTCAAGCAGCTGGTGCGCATCTCCAAGGACTTCGGACGCCCGATCGCCACCGGCAAGCAGGCCAAGGAGATGCTGGGCATCGGCAAGTTCTACGACACCGTCGAAGAGTCGCTGGCCAGGAACGGCTTCGCGCCGAACCGCAACGGTGGCAACCAGGGCTTCCTGCGCAAGCACGCCTGATCATGCCCCCTGTCTGCGGGCTCGCCCGCAGACACGCCAGGCCGCCGGAGCTTCGCCTCAGGCGGCTTTTGTTTTGGGGGCGCCGCTCTTGCGCGCGTGGCTCCACTGCGACGCGCTGCAGCCGAATTGCGCCTGGAACCAGTGGCTGAAGCTGCTCAAACGGGCGAAGCCCAGGAGACCGGCGATCTCACCCAGGGGCAGGTCACTCTCGCCCAGGTGCCGCTGGACGAGGTTGGTGCGGGCCTGATCGAGCAGGCGACTGTAGGTCAGGCCCGCGGCCGTCAACTGCCGGTGCAGGGTGCGGCGGTCCATCTGCAGCAGGCGGGCCACTTCCTCGGCACTGCACTCGCCGCCGGGCAGCAGGGCCTGGATGGTCTGCATGCACAGGTCCTGCACGCTGTCGCCCGGGGCGCGCATCGCCGCCTCCAGGTACTTGCGGGCGAGGGCGGCCGCCCCCTGATCGCTGAACTCGCGCGGCGTGGCCAGGTCCGCCGACGCGCAGACCAGGCCGTTGAATTCCTGGTTGAACTTCGGCGTGCGGCCGAAGAAGGCGCGGTGGGCGTCGAGGTGGGTGGGCGCCCGGTGGGTGAAGCACACCTCCCGTGGCTTCCAGCCCGGCCCGATCAGGTCGACCAGCATGCGATAGAGCGTGCCCGCCGCCAGCTCCACCGACTGCCGCATCGACAGGCCAGGACTGGGCAGCAGGTCCTCGCGGATGATGACCGAATCGCGGGTCTCTTCGACCACCAGGATCAGCGAGGCATTCACCAGCTTGAGGTAGCGGCACAGGGTGTCGACGGCCTGGCGCGCGGTTGGCTCCTCGCGCAGCACCAGGCTGATGGGGCCGAGCGTCGAGAGCTTGCGCTGGGCCGCCAGGCGCAGCGCGAAGTCCTCGGTGCGGGTGGCCCGGGCGGTGATCTCCAGCAGCTCGCGGGCGGCGTCGCGCGGGATCAGCGCCTCGGAGTCGGCCAGGTCCTCGGCGTTGAGGCCCACGGTCCGCAGGAAGGGAGCCGGGTCGCGGCCCAGCGAGCGCACCAGCTCCACATAGTTGCTCAGGCTGGCGCTGCGCATGAGGCGCGGCGCGCTGCGAGCGGGCAGGGGCTTGAGGGTGGCCATGGGGTCGGGTGGCAGGGCGGGGCGGGGTTTTCCCGGGGGCGGGGCGCCCAATATAGCAAATGCGTGTCCCAAAATGACAAACATCAAACGCGGTTGCCCGGAATACTCCGTCTGCCTCAAACATCCACGGACTGAACTGCGCAACGCCATGAACTTCCTCGACGGCCACCTCTACCCCGAGAACCAGCCCCCCCTGATCATCACCGCCGCGCCCTACGCGCCGGGCTGGATCCCCTCCGACTTCCCGGAGGACATCCCGGTCAGCATGGCCGACCAGATCCAGAAGGCGGTCGACTGCTACGAGGCCGGCGCCACCGTGCTGCACCTGCATGTGCGCGAGGAGGACGGCAAGGGCAGCAAGCGCCTGTCCAAGTTCAACGAGATGATCGCCGGCGTGCGCAAGGCCGTGCCCGAGATGATCATCCAGGTCGGCGGCTCCATCTCCTTCGCGCCCGAGACCGACGGCGCGGCCGCACGCTGGCTGTCCGACGACACG
>CAZCTU010000341.1:0-2339 GCA_964501495.1 uncultured Ramlibacter sp. | reverse complement strand
GGCCGTTGGTGGCCATGGCGATCAGCTCGCTGGCGCCGTTACCCAGGTAGATGTTATCCAGGGTCACGCCCTTGATGCCCTGCTCCTGGGTCCGGTGCATGACCGCCTTGCGCGCGGCGAAGATGCCCTTGCTGTCCGAGTAGCCTGCCGAGTTGGGCAGGTTGCGGATCATGTCCTGCTGGATCTCCTCGGGCGCATCGAAGCCGAACACGGCGAGGTTGCCGATGTTGAGCTTGATGATCTTGTGACCCTCCTCCTCCATGCGACGGGCGGCGTCCATGATGGGGCCGCGGATGTCGTAGAGGACGTTGGCCAGCTTGGCCGATTTCTGGATGGTCTTCAAGGCTTTCTCCGGAGAGGGGGCGCAGAGGTGAAAACCTATAATTTGACCACAGTTGACCCGCCATGAAGCTCCAGCCCGACCGCTCCTCCGCCCCCACCCTCACTGGCCATGGCCCCGGCTGGGTCGCAGTCGACGGCGAGCGCATCCACCACAGCGTGATCGTGGGGCCCGAGGGCCAGCGCATCGCCTGGCCCGGCAGCCGTTTCGAGGACCTGGGCCCGGCCCAGTTCGAGCAGCTGGCCCAGCTGGACGTGGAGGTGCTGATCTTCGGCAGCGGCAGCCGCATCCGCTTCCCCCGCCCGGCCTGGCTGGCTCCCCTGGTGGCCCGGCGCATCGGGCTCGAGACCATGGACACCGCGGCGGCCTGCCGGACCTACAACATCCTGGCCCAGGAGGGCCGCCGGGTCGCGGCCGCGCTTCTGGTGGAATCGGCGCCCGCCGGGTGAGCCCGGGCCGCTTCAGACGGCACACAGGTCATTTCGGTTAAAATTCGCGGTTCCCGAGAAGCCGGGGGCGCCCCTGGCGCTGCCGGTCCCGGCCGCCAAATCGAGCCCCACCTGTCACACGAGAATTGCATCCCATGGCGATCGTTGTCAACAAACCCATCCCCGAGTTCGAAGCGAATGCCACCGGCGGCATCAAGGTGTCCAACACCTCCCACCTGGGACAGGTGATGGTGCTGTACTTCTACCCCAAGGACAACACCCCGGGCTGCACCACCGAGGCCATGCAGTTCCGCGACAAGTACAAGGACTTCGTCAAGGCCGGCGCCACCGTCTTCGGCGTCTCGCGCGACAACATGAAGTCCCACGACGACTTCAAGGCCAAGCTGGAGCTGCCCTTCGAGCTCATCGCCGACACCGAGGAAAAGATGTGCCACATGTTCGGCGTGGTCAAGAACAAGATCATGTACGGCAAGAAGGTCAAGGGCATCGAGCGCAGCACCTTCCTGATCGGCGCCGACGGCCAGCTCAAGCAGGAATGGCGCGGCCTCAAGGTCCCCGGCCACGTGGACGAAGTCCTCAAGGCGGTCAAGCTCCTCAAGAAGGCGGCCTGAGGCCGGCCAACTCGACACCCTGATTCGCCCCCCGGGTTACGCGCCCTGGTCATCCGGGGTGTGCATAATGGGTCCATGCCCCTGGAACTGACGCCTCGCGTCACCCTTGCCGAACAAGACCCCACAAGCCGCCCGGCTCGCCTGGCGGCTTTTTCGTTTTTCTAGCCTGCCCCCCGGGGTTCTTCCGACCTATGCCGCTGCCTCCCGCCCCCACCCAACGTGCCGCCCGGCTTACCCCCGAGGCCTACGACGCCCCGGCGCGCGCCACGCACCGGACGGCCCGCAAATCCCCGGCCACCACGGCCGAGGCCAGCCCGCTGCCGGAGCGCCCGCAACTGGAGGACTTCAGCCCCCGCGCCGGCATGGTCGGCGGCCACGGCAGTGAGGCCGCCCTGCTGGCCGACGCCGAGGAGCTGGCGGTCGCCGAGCCCGCCCATACGGCCCGCTCCCCCGTCCCCAGCCAGGCACCAGCCGGCCGCCGCAAGGGCGCCGGCGCCGCGGCGGTGAGTGCCCCGGCGGCCCAGCCCCGCCCCCGCAAGACCGCCCGCGCCACCGGCCCCACCAAGCTCTTCGTGCTCGACACCAACGTGCTGATGCACGACCCGATGTGCCTGTTCCGCTTCGAGGAGCACGACATCTTCCTGCCGATGATCGTGCTGGAGGAGCTCGACGGCCACAAGAAGGGCATGACCGAGGTGGCCCGCAACGCCCGCCAGGCCAGCCGCTCGCTGGACGCGCTGGCCGCGACCCAGGGCGCCGACATCGCCAGCGGCCTCAAGCTCGCCTCCATCGGCCATGCCGAGGCCGGCGGCAACCTCTTCTTCCAGACCCAGGCCCTCACCAACCCGCTGCCGGCCAGCCTCCCCCAGGGCAAGGCCGACAACCAGATCCTGGGCGTGGTCCAGGCCCTGCGCGAGCAGCAGCCGGGCCGGGACGTGG
>CAZCTU010000340.1:0-2352 GCA_964501495.1 uncultured Ramlibacter sp. | reverse complement strand
GCGCAGGCGCTCCAGGCTCTCGTCGTAGCGGCGGGCCTCGAAGGCCTCGTTGTTGAAGTACTTGACCGTCTCGTAGTTCAGGAGCGAGTCCACCGCCTTGGTGTGGGCGGCGGAGTCGAACTCGTTGGCCTCGCGGCGGAACTGGGTGCGCCACTCGGTGATGCGGATGGTGAAGACGATGTAGACCGCCAGGGCGATGACGGTGATGCCGGCGAACCAGGCGTCGAACTTGATGCCCAGGATGGCCAGCACCAGCGCCACCTCGATCAGGGTCGGCACCACGCTGTAGAGGGAGTAGGAGATCAGCGACTCGATGCCGCGCACCCCGCGCTCGATGTCACGCGTCATGCCGCCGGTCTGCCGCTCCAGATGGAAACGCAGGCTGAGGGCGTGCAGGTGCTCGAAGGTCCGCAGCGCAATGCTGCGGGCCGCGCCCTGGGTGGCCTTGGCAAAGACCAGCTCGCGCAACTCGGTGAAGAGGGAGGTCGACAGCCGCAGCAGGCCATAGGCCAGGAGCAGGCCGGCCGGCACCAGCAGGGGCGCGGCGGCCGGGCCCAGGCGCGGGGTCATGGCGTCGACCAGTTCCTTCAGGATGACCGGCACGCCGACGTTGGCCAATTTGGCGCCGACCATGAAGACCAGGGCCGCCACCACCCGGAAGCGGTACTGCCACAGGTAGGGAGCCAGGCGGCGCAAGGTGGCCCAGTCGCTGCGGGGGGCGCCGGGGGTGGCGGGTGTCGGAAGGGGCTGGGCGTGGCCGGCGTGGCGCATGGGAGACAATGTCCGGTCTGAGGATCGAGCGGAGATTGTGCCCATGTCCCCTGCCCCCCACGAAAAGCTGCCGACCGACCAGGAGCTGGTGCTCAAGGTCATTCCCATGCCGTCGGATACCAACGCCAACGGCGACATCTTCGGCGGCTGGGTGATGGCCCAGGTCGACATGGCCGGCTCGGTGCTGCCGGCGCGCCTGACCCAGGGCCGCATGGCCACCGTGGCGGTGAACGAGTTCATCTTCAAGCAGCCGGTGAAGGTGGGCGACATCCTCTCCTTCTATTCGACCTTCGTCCGCCTCGGCCGCACCTCGGTCACGGTGCAGGTCGAGGTGTTCGCCGAACGCTTCCGCGACCAGGGCCGCTACACCAAGGTGACCGAGGCCCTCCTCACCTACGTCGCGATCGACGACAGCGGACGACCCCGGCACCTGCCCGAGTCGCCCGAAGCGCAGGCCCTGCGCGATCGGCTGGCGCAAGCCGCCTGAACGACCCCGCCCGGGACGATCCCCATGCCACGCCAGGACACCCCTTCCCACCCCCCGCGCCGGTCCGACGACCGCCCTGCCCGCCCCGCCTCCGGCCTCCGCGAGGACCGCATGCTGGGCATCCTCGTCGCCCTGCTTGGCGCCGGCTTCGCCCTGATCCTCTGGCCCTTCCTGGGCGCGGTGCTGTGGGCGGTGTTCATCGCCATCGTCTTCGAGCCGCTGCACGCCCGGGTGCGGGCCCAGGTCGGCCCGCGGCCGACGGTGGCCGCCCTGCTCTCGCTGGGCCTGATCGTCACCATCGTCATCCTCCCTCTGGTGCTGGTCGGCATCGCGGTGGTGCAGGAGGCCGCCATTGCCGTGCAGATGGTCCGCAGCGGCGAGCTCAATTTCGCCGCCTACCTCCAACACCTGATCGAGCTGCTCCCCGACTGGGCGCGCAGCCTGCTGGGCCGCCTGGGCATCGTCAACCTCGCCGGGCTGCAGGCGCAGCTCACCGCGCTGCTGGCCGGCAGCGGCCAGTTCATCACCACGCACCTGCTGGGGCTGGGGCAGAACACGCTGGACTTCCTGGTGGCCCTGGCGGTGATGCTGTACCTGCTGTTCTTCCTGCTGCGGGACGGCCCCATGCTGTCCGCCCGCATCGTGCGCAGCATGCCCCTGGCGCCTGGGCACACCCAGCGCCTGGCCGACCAGTTCGTCACCGTGGTGCGGGCCACGGTCAAGGGCAACATCGTGATCTCGCTGGTGCAGGGCTTCCTGGGCGGCGTGGCCTTCGCCTTCCTGGGTCTGCCCGCGGCCCTGCTCTGGGGCACGCTGATGGCCCTGCTGTCGCTGCTGCCGGCGGTGGGCGCGGCCCTGGTCTGGGGGCCGGTGGCGATTTACATGCTGTTCACCGGCCAGGTGGCGGCGGCCGTCGGCCTTGCCGCCTGGGGCGTGGGCGTCATCGGCCTGGTCGACAACCTGCTGCGCCCGGTCCTGGTGGGCAAGGACACCCGGATGCCCGACTACCTCGTCATGGTGACCACGCTGGGCGGCATCGCGGTGTTCGGCATCAACGGCTTCGTCATCGGGCCGGTGATCGCCGCGATGTTCCT
>CAZCTU010000339.1:0-2363 GCA_964501495.1 uncultured Ramlibacter sp. | reverse complement strand
CCTGCAGGTCAACGCCGACGCGGTGGCCCTGTACCTCAACGAGCAGATCCGCGCCGGCGCGCAGGCGGTGATGATCTTCGACAGCTGGGGCGGCGTGCTCGCCGACGGCTGCTTCCAGGAATTCAGCCTGGCCTACACCCGGCGGGTGCTGGCGCAGCTCGTGCGGACCCACGAGGGCGCGACCATCCCGCGCATCGTCTTCACCAAGGGCGGCGGCCTGTGGCTGTCCGAGATGGGCGAGCTCGATTGCGAGGTGCTGGGCTTGGACTGGACGGTCAACCTCGGCCGCGCCCGCGCCCTGGTGGGCGACCGCAAGGCCCTGCAGGGCAATCTGGATCCCAACGTCCTCTTCGCCCCGCCGGCGCAGGTGCAGGCCGAGGCGGTGAAGCTCCTGGACAGCTTCGGCGCGCCGCACCAGGGGTCGGGCCAGGGCCCGACGCACATCTTCAACCTGGGCCACGGCATCAGCCAGCACACGCCGCCCGAGCATGTGCTGGCCCTCGTCGAGGCCGTTCACGGCCATTCGCGCAAGCTACGCGGCCTGACTCACGGCTGAGCCCAAGGTTTACCCGTCAAAGCAGCCGCTAGGCCCTCGGTTTGCGGTTTTCAGGGGGGCGCGAACCTTGACTTATGCACAAAAAGCGTGTGGCGGGCCGAGGAATATTGCTGTAGGGAACATGCCGGGCAGTTTCCACAGCAGCGCTCCTAAGTTGTTGATTCATATAGGCTTCATGGACTGCCAATTTTCTCAGCATCGCAGTGGAACGCTTGATTTTTCAAGGCTTGCGGACGCGTCAGGGTCGACTATCAACAAAGTTATCCACAGGATCGCTGGATGTCTTTCAAATCGGTTTAGATTCAAGGACTTGAGCGTGAATCCTGTTGCCCGTCTGAGGATCGCGGGCTAAGTTTGAACTGACCGATGTCACACCGCCTGTCCGTCGTCGTCGCCACGCCCGCCCACAGCGGGCTGCGCGGACCGCTGAGCTATCGGAGTGAGTCCGCGCTCGCGCCGGGCACGCTGGTCCGTGTGCCGCTGGGCAAGCGGGAGGTGCTGGGCGTAGTCTGGGACACGGTGTCCGAGCCCGCGCCCGAGGGGGTCGAGGAACGTTCCATCGCGGCCGCGCTGGACGCCCTGCCACCGCTTTCCCCCTCCTGGTGCAGGCTGGTGGCCTTCGCTGCCGGGTATTACCAGCGCGGCCTGGGCGAGGTGGCGCTGGCCGCGCTGCCGCCGCAGCTGCGCGACCTCGATACCGTGCAGCTGGCCCGGCGCCTCAAGCGCCGCAAGCCCGGGGCGGACGACACGCCGCCCACCGAAGCCGCCCTGCCCGCGCCGACCGCGCAGCAGGAGACCGCGCTGGCGCAGATCCAGGCCAGCGGTCACGAGAAACCCTTCCTCCTGTTCGGCGCCACCGGCAGCGGCAAGACCGAGGTCTACCTGCGCGCCGCGGCCCGGGCGCTGGCCGCGGACCCGCAGGCCCAGGTGCTGGTGATGGTTCCCGAGATCAACCTCACCCCGCAGCTGCTGGCGCGCTTCACCGAGCGCTTCGGGGTGCAGCAGGTGGTCCCGATGCACAGCGGGCTCACGCCGGCGCAGCGCCTGGCCAGCTGGCTGTCCGCCCACGCGGGGCAGGCGCGCATCGTGCTGGGCACCCGCATGGCGGTCTTCGCCTCGCTGCCGGGCCTGCGCCTGATCGTGGTCGACGAGGAGCACGACCCCAGCTACAAGCAGCAGGAAGGCGCGCGCTACTCGGCGCGCGACCTCGCGGTGCTGCGCGGCCGGGTCGAGTCGGTGCCGGTGGTGCTGGGTTCGGCCACGCCCTCGCTGGAGAGCTGGCAGGCCACGGAGGCCGGCCGCTACCTGCGCCTGGACATGCCCGAGCGCGTCGGTGCCGGGGTGCTGCCGCAGGTGCGGCTGGTGGACATGAACCTGCAGCCGAAGAAGACCCTGCTCGCGCCCGCCCTGATCGAGGCCATTGGCGAGCGGATCGCGCGCGGCGAGCAGTCGCTGCTGTTCCTCAACCGGCGCGGCTACGCCCCGGTGCTGGCCTGCACGTCCTGCGACTGGAAGAGCGACTGCCCGCACTGCAGCGCCTTCCGCGTCTTCCACAAGGTCGACCGCACGCTGCGCTGCCACCACTGCGGCCTCACCGAGCGGGTGCCGCGCGCCTGCCCCTCCTGCGGCAACGTGGACATCGCGCCGGTGGGCAAGGGGACCGAGCAGCTGGAGGAGCAGATCGCCGCGCTCCTGGCCCAGGTCAGCGCGCCGGGCGCGGACGGCCAGCCCCGGCCAGTGCGGGTGGCGCGCATGGACGCCGACACCACCCGCGGCAAGGGCGCGCTGGAGGCACAGCTGGCGCAGG
>CAZCTU010000338.1:0-2378 GCA_964501495.1 uncultured Ramlibacter sp. | reverse complement strand
GGGCGGCAGCGCCTCGGCGTCGAGAGCCTGCCAGGCGGCGGCCCAGGCGGCGGCGT
Source organism: uncultured Ramlibacter sp. (assembly GCA_964501495.1). Classification (GTDB taxonomy): domain Bacteria; phylum Pseudomonadota; class Gammaproteobacteria; order Burkholderiales; family Burkholderiaceae_C; genus Ramlibacter. Next base: position 2,322 of record CAZCTU010000338.1, on the reverse strand, counting down.
CGGCCTGCAGCGCCGGGCGGCGCAGGCGCTCGTCGAGGCGAATCGGCGCGTCGAGGTGGAGGAGCGTGGCGGCGATGCCGGTGACGTCTGCGCCCGGGCGGGCCACCTCGGGCTGTGCCAGCAGGGCCGTCGCGCTCGCTGCGGGCGTCCAGCCGCCGGGAAGCGCCCCGGCGCGGTCGACCCAGAAGGAGTTGACCGGCAGCAGGCCGCGCCGCTCGCGCGCCTCGTTGACCGGATGGGTGTACAGGAGCATCTGCATCTCCTGCTGCAGCCGACGGATCGGGCGGGCCGAGGGAGTGCGGGGCAGCCAGTCGTCGACCCGGCGGCCGACCACCCGGTCCAGGCTGGCGCAGGGCAAGTCGCGCAGCATCTCGCCGCGTGCGGTCCAGGCGAGGGCGCCGTCCCAGCGCACCGCCAGGGCGTCCTCGGTGAAATAGGGCTGCATCGCGGCCAGCAGGGCCTGCGACTCCTCGTCGGAGAGGTGCAGGGCCTCGGGGTCGCGGAGGGCGATGTGGTCGCTGCCGACCGCCCATTGGCAGGGGGTGAAGCGGGCGAAGGCGGGAGGCGCAGTGGCGGGAACGGCGTCTGCGTTCTCGCGGGTGGCCGCGCTCCGGGCATCGCCACGGGACGAGGCGGATGCCGATACCGCCTCGCGCCAGGCGGCCCAGGGCAGGTGGCCGTCCCGCGCGGGCAGGCCGAGGGCGCGCGCCAGGGCCAGTTCATGGGGCAGGCTCAGGGACAGCTCCGGATGGAGGCCGGCCGAATCGTCTGAACGGGCGGGCGGCGCCGCACCGGGGCCGGTCCCGGCCGCGCTCGCCTCCGGCCGCGGCGCCAGTCGGGCCAGCAGCTGGGAGAGATGGGGCAAGCGCAGCCCCGCCAGGGCCTGGCGGGCCGCCTCGTCCACCGGGCCGGCATGGGCGACGATGAGCCGCAGCGGCGAGGAGAGGGCCGGTTGGGCGGCCGGGTGGGCGGCCTGGGAGGTGCCTGTCATGGGCGCTATTGTCCCGGATGCCACAATCTCCCCATTCCCGGCCAAGGGCCCCTCCAGACTTCCGAACACCACCCCTGCGCGGCATGCAAGTCCCCTACGAACTGCTCCTGGGCTGGCGCTACACCCGCGCCGGCCGCGCCGGGCGCCGCAACGGCTTCATCTCCTTCATCTCCGGCGTGTCCATGCTGGGCATTTCGCTGGGCGTGGCCGCCCTCATCATCGTGCTGTCGGTGATGAACGGCTTCCAGAAGGAAGTGCGGGACCGCATGCTGGGCGTGGTCTCCCACGTCGAGATCTATGGCGCCGGCGGCCTGCCCCTGGCCGAGCCGCAGCAGACGATGGAGCAGGCCCGCCGCCAGCCCCAGGTGCAGGCGGCCGCGCCCTTCGTCGCCACCCAGGCCCTGCTGGCGCGGGGCGAGGACATGCGCGGCACCCTGGTGCGCGGCATCGACCCGGCGCTCGAGCCCGACATCACCGAGCTGGCCCGCAAGCTGAGGGACGGCCCCTTTGCCCGGCTGGTGCCCGGCGAGTTCGGCCTGGTGGTCGGCGCCGAGCTGGCGCGCCAGATGGGCCTGCGCGAGGGCGACGCGGTCACCTTGATCGCCCCGGGCGGGCAGGTCACCCCGGCCGGCGTGGTGCCGCGCCTCAAGCAGATGAAGGTGGTGGGCGTGTTCGACGCCGGCCACTACGAGTTCGACAGCGGCCTGGTCATGATGCACATCGACGACGCCCAGCGCCTGTTCCGGCTCGAGGGCCCCACCGGGGTGCGCCTGCGCCTGGCGGACCTGCACCGCGCGCCCGAGGTGGCGGCGCAGCTCGCGGCTGCGATGGGCGAGGGCGTGGTGGTGCGTGACTGGACGAAACAGAACCGCACCTGGTTCGCCGCGGTGCAGCTCGAGAAGCGGATGATGTTCATCATCCTCACGCTGATCGTCGCGGTGGCCGCCTTCAACCTGGTCAGCACCCTGGTGATGACGGTGACCGACAAGCGCGCCGACATCGCCATCCTGCGCACGCTGGGCGCGAGCCCGGCCAGTGTCATGGGCATCTTCGTGGTGCAGGGCGCCACCGTCGGCGTGGCGGGCACGCTCTCCGGCCTGCTGCTGGGGCTGGCCGTGGCCTTCAACATCGACGTCATCGTGCCGGCCATCGAGCGCCTGCTGGGTGCAAGCTTCCTGCCCCGCGACATCTACCTGATCAGCGCCATGCCCAGCGACCCGCAGGCCAGCGACATCGTGCCGATCGCCCTCATCTCCCTGGTGCTGGCCTTCCTGGCCACGCTCTACCCCAGTTGGCGCGCCAGCCGCGTCAACCCGGCGGAGGCGCTGCGC
>CAZCTU010000337.1:0-2385 GCA_964501495.1 uncultured Ramlibacter sp. | reverse complement strand
CTGGACGGCGGGGGCGAGCACGGCGAGGGCGAGGGCGGCTGCCGCGGCGGCGCCCCCTGCGGGCAGCTGGTTCACGCCCAGCTCGATGGTGATTTCGGATTTGTGTGGCGCCTGGCGGGGCAGTCCGTATTTCGTCCAGCCCAGAACGGCGAGGTGCAGCAGGGTGACCGCGCCGACGATCCCCCAGCGCCAGGGCCGGTCCTTGTGCACGGCCATCTCACTGGACGCGGCAATCGGCGTCCCGCTCCGGGTCGCATTGGACACCGGTCGAATTGCCGGTCGAGGTCGAGGTGCTGCTGGAGGTCGATTCGGAGCCCGAAGTCGCGGTGCCGGTCGAAGCCGGGGCGTCCGTGGCAGCGGCTGAACCAGTCGACACCGAGTTGCCGGCCGAGACCGGAGCGCCGACCAGGACCGGGGCACCCACCGAGACGGTGCCGCCCACCTCCACCTCCAGGGGCGCCTTGTCCATCACGATGTCGAGCCTCGGCAGGGGGTGCGACGGTCCTCCACCAGCAGCGGCGTGGTGAACGGAGTCCTGACGGCAACGAGGCTGCCCCGGCGCCCAGCGCCAGGCACGCGAACCACCGAGCCCAACGGGGGAGGAACTGCCACATGTGAAAACTGGTGCCGGTTGTCGGAATCGAACTGACGACCTACCGCTTACAAGGCGGGTGCTCTACCAACTGAGCTAAACCGGCAAAGGTTGAAATTCTAGGGCCTGCGGACCGCGAGTCGGTTCGCCGCGCATCGTGGCCGGCGCATGGGCCGGCACCGGGCCTCAGCGCGCGGCCAGGGCGGCCTCGATGGCGGCGGTGAGCTTGCGGCTGTCGGGTGTGGTGAGGCTGCCGAAGTGCGCCAGGGGCTTGCCGTCGCGGCCGACCAGGTATTTGTTGAAGTTCCAACTCGGCTGCGAGCCGGTGGCCTTGGCCAGGTCGGCGAAGAGCGGGTTGGCCTGGGGACCGCGCACGCGGCTCTCGGAGAACATGGGGAACTTCACCCCGTAGGTGTTGAAGCAGACCGCGGCCGTCTTGCGTGCGTCCGCATCCTCCTGGCTGAAGTCGTTGGAGGGGAAACCGAGCACCACCAGGCCGCGGCCGGCGTACTTGGCGTTGAGCGCCTCCAGGCCCTCGAACTGGGCGGTGAAGCCGCAGTAGCTGGCCGTGTTGACCACCAGCAGCACCTTGCCGCTGTACTGGCACAGCGCCTGGGGCTGGTTGTCCTGCAGCCGGGGAAAAGAGCGTCGCAGCAAGGCCGGGCATGCGGAGGGCGCCGGGGTGGCGGGCGCTGCGGCGGTCGTGGGGGTCACGGCAGACGGAGCAGCCGGCGTGGCCGCGCGGAGCGCCATCGGAGCGAAGCCCGCGCCCGCGAAGCCGATCGCGAGAAGCGCCAGGCGCCAAGCGCGCCCACTCAGGGAAGCGGGAGTCATCTCGCCTACTTGACCCGCTTGAGCGCGGGCCGTGCGCCGCCACTGGCGGGGCGGGGCGGGGGCGGCTCGTCACCGCCGCCCTCGCCGGTGGACGGGTCCACCGACACCAGCTGCGGGCGCTCGGCCTCGGGCGCACCCGTGGGCGAAGAGGCCTCGCCCTCGGCCGCTTCAGCCCCCTCCCCCGCCGGGGCGGAGGTGTCCACCGGGAAGGCCATGCCCTGCCCGTTCTCGCGGGCGTAGATGGCCAGCACCCGGCCGACCGGCACCATGATGTCGCGGGCCACGCCGGCGAAACGGGCCTTGAACTCGATGAAGTCGTTGCCGAGCTTGAGCGAGCTGGTGGCGTCGAAGCTGATGTTCAGGACGATCTCGCCGTTCTTCACATAGTCGCGCGGCACCTGCACCGTGTCGTCCACCGCCACCGCCACATAGGGGGTGAAGCCGTTGTCGGTGCACCAGTCGTACAGCGCCCGGATCAGGTACGGGCGGGTGGAGGTGGACTCGAGGGCGTTCATCGCCTTACTTGCGCATCACCTTCTCGGAGGGCGTCAGCGCCTCGATGTAGGCCGGGCGCGAGAAGATGCGCTCGGCGTACTTCAGCAGCGGCGCGGCGTTCTTGGACAGCTCGATGCCGTAGTAGTCCATGCGCCACAGCAGCGGGGCGATGGCCACGTCCAGCATGGAGAAGTTGTCGCCCAGCATGTACTTGTTCTTCAGGAACACGGGGGCCAGTTGGGTGAGGCGGTCGCGGATGTGGCTGCGGGCCTTCTCCAGCGCCTTCTCGTTGCCCTTGGTGGCGCGGGACTCCAGGGTGCTCACGTGGGTGAACAGCTCCTTCTCGAAGTTCAGCAGGAACAGGCGCACGCGGGCGCGGTCCACCGGGTCGCCGGGCATCAGCTGCGGGTGCGGGAAGCGCTCGTCGATGTACTCGTTGATGATGTTGGACTCGTACAGGATCA
>CAZCTU010000336.1:0-2386 GCA_964501495.1 uncultured Ramlibacter sp. | reverse complement strand
TTAGAAAAGCTCATGGGGCCCCGCCGTAGCCTGCCGACGGGCCACCCTGTCGTCCAGCCCGGCGGCACCCGGTAGGAGCGCGCCGACCGGCCCGCACCCGCGATGGGGCTGGTGTCCTACCCGCCGAAGCAGGAAAAGGGGTGAGGGCCGGGCCTCAGCCCGCCAGCGCCGCCCGCATCGCGTCGATGACGGCGCGGTAGTCGGGCTTGCCGAAGATGGCGCTGCCGGCGACGAAGGTGTCGGCGCCTGCGGCCGCCACCCGGGCGATGTTGTCGGCCTTGATGCCGCCGTCGACCTCGAGGCGGATGTCGCGGCCGCTGGCCTCGATGCGCTTGCGCGCCTGCTCGATCTTGCGCAGCGCCGAGTCGATGAAGCTCTGGCCGCCAAAGCCCGGGTTGACGCTCATGATCAGGATCAGGTCGATGTCGTCGATCGTCCAGTCGAGGACATCGAGCGGCTCGGCGGGGTTGAACACCAGGCCGGCCTTCACGCCGCGCGCCTTGATGGCCTGCACGCTGCGGTGCACATGGGTCGAGGCGTCGGGGTGGAAGCTGATGTAGTCGGCGCCGGCATCGGCGAAGAGCTGGGCCAGGGCGTCGACCGGCTGCACCATCAGGTGCACGTCGATCGGCACCGGCGTGCCGTCGGGCCGCCTGGCGTGGGGCTTGAGCGCCTGGCACACCATGGGGCCGAAGGTGAGGTTGGGGACGTAGTGGTTGTCCATCACGTCGAAGTGGATCCAGTCGGCGCCGGCGGCGATGACGCTTTGCACTTCCTCGCCCAGGCGGGCGAAGTCGGCCGAGAGGATGGACGGGGCGATGCGATGGGTGGAGCTCATGCCCCGATTGTCGCAAAGGTCCGGGCCCGGGCCGCCACGGCGGGTGCGGCTTGCCGGGTAACATCCGCCGCATGCCCAAGTACCAGCTGCAGGTGGAGGTCAAGCCGGAGTTCCTGCCGGACCAGTCGGCGCCCGAGAAGGGCGTCTTCAGCTTCGCCTACACGATCACCATCACCAACACCGGCGAAGTGCCGTCGCAGCTGATCTCGCGCCACTGGCGCATCACCGACGCCAACGGCCAGGTCGAGGAGGTCAAGGGACTGGGCGTGGTGGGCCACCAGCCGCTGCTGCGGCCCGGGGAGTCCTTCCAGTACTCCAGCGGCTGCCGCCTGCGCACCCCCTCGGGCACCATGCATGGCAGCTACTTCTCGGTGGCCGAGGACGGCGAGCGCTTCGAGACCGAGATCCCGATGTTCGTGCTGGACGACGGCAGCCGCCGCGTCCTGCACTGAGGCCGCGGCCGCTCCCTCCACGTCCATGGGCGAGTTCGACCTCATCGCGCGCTACTTCAAGCGGCCGGTGCGCCGCAGCCCGCTGGGCGTGGGCGACGACTGCGCGCTGCTGGCGCCGGCGCCGGGCATGCAGCTGGCCGTGTCCACCGACCTGCTGATCGAGGGACGGCACTTCCTCTCAACCGTCGACCCACGCCGACTGGGCCACAAGTGCCTGGCGGTGAACCTGTGCGACCTCGCCGCCTGCGGCGCGCGGCCCCTGGCCTTCACCCTGGGCCTTTCATTGCCCCAGGCCGACGAGGCCTGGCTCGCACCCTTCTCGCAGGGGCTGCTGGGGCTGGCCGACGAACACGGCTGCGAGCTGGTGGGTGGCGACACCACCCGCGGGCCGCTGGCCATTTCCATCACCATCTTCGGCGAGGTGCCCGCCGGCCAGGCCCTGCTGCGCTCGGGCGCGCGGGCCGGCGACGAGGTCTGGGTCAGCGGACACCTGGGCGACGCCCGGCTCGCGCTGGAGGTGTTCCGCGGCACGCGCCAGGCACCGCAGGCGGCCTTCGAGGCGGCGCGCGCGCGCATGGAGCTGCCGACGCCGCGTGTGGCCCTGGGCCTGGCGCTGCGCGGCATCGCCAGCGCCGCCATCGACGTGAGCGACGGCCTGGTGGGCGACCTGGGCCATGTGCTGGCCGCCTCCGGCGTGGGGGCGACGCTGCGCGCCGACACCCTCGCCGCCCTGCCCGCGCTGGCCGAGGCGATGGCCCCTTCCGACCGACTCGACTTCGCACTCGCAGGCGGCGACGACTACGAGCTCGCCTTCACCGCGCCGGCCGCGGCGCACGAAGCCGTGCGGGCCGCCGGCCGCGCTTGCGGCACGCCCGTCAACTGCATCGGCGCCATCGAGGCCGCGCCGGGCCTGCGCCTGGTCGATGAAGCGGGCCAGCCGCTGGTGCGACGGCTCGCCACCTTCGACCATTTCGCCTGAGACTGCCTGAGACTGCCCGACATCGAATGAGACCCGACGCCCGCTTCCTGCTCTCGCACCCGGCCCACGCGATCGCGCTGGGCTTCGGCTCGGGCCTCTCGCCCAAGGCGCCGGGCA
>CAZCTU010000335.1:0-2410 GCA_964501495.1 uncultured Ramlibacter sp. | reverse complement strand
AAGTACTCCATCAACCACGCCAAAGAGAACCACTGAGCCCCGGCCCGCTCGAAGCCGTCACCGCATAATCGGCTCATGCGCCAGATCGTCCTCGACACCGAAACCACCGGCCTCAACCCCGAAACCGGCGACCGGCTGGTCGAAATCGGCTGCGTCGAGCTGGTGGCCCGCAAGCTCACCGGAAACAACCGGCACTACTACGTGAACCCCGAGCGCCCCAGCTCCGAGGAGGCGCTGCGGGTGCACGGCATCAGCGACGAATTCCTCAAGGACAAGCCCAGGTTCGCGCAGATCGCCGACGAACTCCTCGAGTACCTCGCGGGCGCCGAGATCATCATCCACAACGCGCCCTTCGACGTCGGCTTCATCGAGAAGGAGCTGGAGCTGGCCAAGCGGCCGTCCTTCCGCCGCACCGTGGGCAGCGTGACCGACACCCTGGTCATGGCCAAGGAGATGTACCCGGGCAAGCGCAACAGCCTCGACGCCTTGTGCGACCGCCTCGGCGTCGACAACTCCTCGCGCACCCTGCACGGTGCCTTGCTCGACGCCGAGCTGCTGGCCGACGTCTACATCAACCTCACCCGCGGCCAGGACGCGCTCCTGATCGACGCCGGCCCCGCCGATGCGGGCGTGACTGAGGTGGTCCGCGTGGACTTCAGCCAGTTCACCCTGCCGGTGATCGAGCCCACGGAGCAGGAGGCCTCGGCCCACGAAGAGGTGCTGGCGCAACTGGACAAGGCCAGTGGCGGCAAGACCGTCTGGCGTGTCGCCGCGGGCAGCTGATCAAGAGCGGAATCACGAATTTCTTGTGGCATAATCGTGGGCTTCCGACGACACGGAAGCGCGAGATGCCGACGAGGCAAATCGCGACAGTCTTGGTCGTGATGGGGTGGTTAGCTCAGTGGTAGAGCATCGCCTTCACACGGCGGGGGTCGGGGGTTCGAAACCCTCACCACCCACCATCTCCTCCAAGATGCATACACAAAGCGGCGCCTTCGGGCGCCGTTCGTTTTTGCGGCGCGTGCAATCGACTGCAGGCGCCGTTTGCATTTCCAGGTCAAAAATCCGAAATGGATAAAAAAGAGCTACACAAACGGATGAGTAGTAATTAGGATGCAATCGCGGCTCCAGCTCAGCCTTGAACCAGGGTGAGCCACCGGGGCGGCGCATTCGTCCAACCTCATCAGAAAGTGAGCTCACCGATGAAGACATTTCGCTGGATCGTGGCCGTCCTGGCCGTCATGAGCATGGGGGCCGCCCAGGCCCAGGGCATGCAGGCACCGACGGCGTCGCCCGCACAGGGGCCCTGGTCGCTGGAATTCGCGTATGTGCCGCTGACCATGTCTGCGTCTGGGGGCTCGCTGGACACCAACGCCGGCCGGTTCCTGCTCGGCTACCGTGTTCATCCGAATGTGGACATTGAAGGCATGGTGGGCGTGGGCCTGGAGGACGTCCCCCTCAGCGGCAGTACCGGCCGATTGACCCAGTCCCTCGGCCTGTTCATCAAGCCGGGCATGGACTTCGGAAATGGGCTGCGGGCCTTCGCCCGGGTGGGCAGCATCGACAGCCGGGCTGAATCCACCGATTCGTCGGGCATCAAGTCCTCCGGGTCGAAGCGGACGACGGCGTACGGCATTGGCCTGTCCTATCGGCTGTCCGATCAATGGGCCTTCTCGCTGGACTACATGCAATATGGCCGGGTTGACGGGACGACGGTTTCCGGACCTGGGCTCGGGATCTCCTACAGTTTCTAAGCTCCCCGAGGGGGCGTGGGCCAGGGGCAGGGGCCGGCCCGACCGTATGATTGCCGCTGGCCCCAACCCCGGCCCGGCGACACCGGGTCCTGCTCCCTTCATGACCCTTCTCGTCACCGGCGGCGCCGGCTTCATCGGCAGCAACTTCGTGCACGGCTGGCTCGCCGCATCCGACGAGCCTGTCATCAACCTCGACAAGCTCACCTACGCCGGCAACCCGGACAACCTGCAGGGGCTGGACCCGGCCCGGCATGCCTTCGTGCAGGGCGACATCGGCGACCGGGCGGTGGTCGACGCGCTGCTGGCCCGCCACCGGCCCCGGGCCATCGTCAACTTCGCGGCGGAGACCCATGTGGACCGGTCCATCACCGGGCCCGAGGCTTTCCTCGCCACCAACGTCAACGGCACGGCCAGCCTGCTGCAGGCGGCCCTGGCCTACTGGCAGGGCCTGCCCGAGGCCGAGCAGGCCGCCTTCCGCTTCCTGCACGTGAGCACCGACGAGGTCTACGGCACCCTGGGCCCCGAGGACCCGGCCTTCACCGAGGAACATCCCCACCAGCCCAACAGCCCCTACTCGGCGAGCAAGGCCGCCAGCGACCACCTGGTGCGGGCCTGGCACCACACCTATGGCCTGCCGGTGCTCACCACCAACTGCT
>CAZCTU010000334.1:0-2412 GCA_964501495.1 uncultured Ramlibacter sp. | reverse complement strand
CAAGAAGCCCCTGGCCTTCTTCACCGGCCTGCGCAAGAGCCTCGGCCACCGCGCGCAGCCGCCCCGCACCGCCCAGGCCCAGTTGCTGAACCTGAGGCCCGAGGCCATCCTGCAATGGCCTGCCGCGTCACGCACCCCCGCCGCCTGGCACGCCTACTTCCAGGCCGGCGGCACGCTCGCCGCCATCCCCGAGCGCGAGCGCAGCCTGCCCTGCTGCGAGGCCGCCGTCGCGCACACGCCCCGCGCGCTCAAGGAGGTACCGATGGAATTGCGCAGCCCCGCGCTGTGCCGGGAAGCGGTGCGACGCGACGGCTACGCGATGGAGTCGGTGCCCCGGTCCCTGCGGGCCGCCGGCTCCGAACATCGCCAGGACCTGTGCGACCTGGCCTATGCCAGTCCTCGTCCGCCGCGCATGCGCGATGTACCCGAAGACCTCCTCACCGAGGAACGCTGCCTGCACTCGCTGCGCTGGGCACCCATGGACCTGGGTGCCGTCCCCGAGGAACTCCTCACGACCGAGGTCTGCGTGGCCGCGATCCAGAGCTGCCCCCCGGGCACGGTCTCGCCGTTCCACGCCATTCCGCTGCGTCTGCGCAACGGGCAGGTCGCGCTGGCGATGTCGGCGCACCGCTTCTCGCCCCATTACGCGGATCTCTATCCATCAGACGATTGGTACCTCCCAGGCGCGATCACGGAGGAAATCGCTCAGGCCCGAGAGGCCCATCACCTGCGACACGATCAGGAAAATGAGCGCCTCGACCGCATCCAGGGTGCCGAGTGGATTCAGCGCCAGCAACTCGATGGTGGGCAATGGGGCTCGGCCCACGGCGTGCCGTATGCCAGCGAGGCAGAACGTAACGCCGCACGGTCCCTCGCAGCAGTGCCGGAAAGTGAGCGGACCCTGGCGCGGTGGGAAGCGGCGGTGGAGGCCGATCCCTGGTCCTACGGGTATGTGCCGCCAGAGCACCGGAGCTGGCCGCTCTTGCTGCGGGCCCTCCGGGAGGCGCCGGAACTTCTGGTCGCTCTTGATCCTGCAACCTTGTTGCCGGATGGCGTGACCGAGGCCATGTGCCTTGAAGCGGTGCAAAGGCAGGGGCTCGGCCCCTTGCTGATTCCGGAGGAAATCCGCATGCGGCCTTCCTTCCAGGCCGCCGTGCGTGCCCTGCCCGCCTTGCCCTATAACGAGAGGGCATTCAGGGTCACCATCGACAGTGAAGGCAATCCACCCGACCCGGATCCACTGACGATCGAGTGGTTTGACCGGCATCTCGCGGTGGACCCCGCGCGGGCGAGACACATCGGCTGGTTCCTCAAGCCCGAGTGGGCCGTGGCGGCCTATCGCCATGGCGGCCGGACACCGCAGTCCGTGTGCTACGACACCCCGAGCGCTGACATCGTGGCTGATTTCATCGCAGAGATCGGTCCCCTCACCGAAGCGGCGGACGTCCCGGATCGCGACGCGAAGAGCAGCAGCAGCAGTGGCGCGGCGGCTTCGGCCACACGCCCGTCCTGACCCGCCACCGCCTCCTTCCCCTCTCTTCGGATCCCACCATGCAGCCTCGCATCCCTCCCACGGGCTCGCCCCGCCAGACCTCCTACGCCTCGGCCACCGGTTTGCCCCCGCCGCTGCCTCTGGGCCAGGGGGACGCCCCGGCGCCAGCCCACGCCACGGCGCGAGTGCCCAAGCGCGGACGCGAGGACGACGACAAGTCGTCCTCCAGTTCGTCAAGTTCGTCGAGCTCCTCCACCGAGGCCGGCCCGCTGGCGCGCCGCGCCCAGCCCCTGACCACCTCGCTCAGCTCGGCCGACCCCGACGCCTTCAACGCCTTCGCCCGCTACGCCGCGCCCCGCGCCGCCCTGGGCGCCCGCAGCTCCGCGGCCTTCGGCCGCGCCCCTCAGCCTCAGCCTCAGCCTCAGCCTCAGCCTCAGCCTCAGCCCCTGGCCCAGCGCCGGCCCATGCCGCCCGACGCGGTGCTGGCCACCATCGCCGCCTTCGCCGCCGCCAAGAAGCCCCTGGCCTTCTTCGAAGGCCTGCGCAAGAGCCTCGGCCACCGCACCGAGCCGCCCCGCACCGCCCAGGCCCACCTGCTGAGCCTGAGGCCCGAGGCCATCCTGCAATGGCCTGCCGCGTCACGCACCCCCGCCGCCTGGCACGCCTACTTCCAGGCCGGCGGCACGCTCGCCGCCATCCCCGAGCGCGAGCGCAGCCTGCCCTGCTGCGAGGCCGCCGTCGCGCACACGCCTCGCGTGCTCAAGGAGGTACCGATGGAATTGCGCAGCCCCGCGCTGTGCAGGGAAGCGGTGCGACGCGACGGCTACGCGCTGAAGTCGGTCCCCGGGTCCTTGCTGGCCGCGGACTCGGAGCATCGCCAGGACCTGTGCGACCTGGCCTATGCCAGCCCTCGGCCACCC
>CAZCTU010000333.1:0-2423 GCA_964501495.1 uncultured Ramlibacter sp. | reverse complement strand
GGGCGTCGTCGCGCGTCTCCCAGGGCCAGTGCGGCGCGGTGTAGTGCAGGCTGAGGAAAAAGGGCTTGCCGGCCTTGGCCGCGGCGGCCTGTCGCTCGACGTAGTCCACCGCGCGCCGGGACAGCAGGTCGGTGAGGTAGCCCACCTCGCGGTGCTCCTCCTCGCCCTGGTACAGGTCGTGGTCGCCCCGGCCCGAGCAGTGGCTGAAGTAGTCCACGCCCCCGGCCATGATGCCGTAGAACTCGTCATAGCCCGAGCGCAGGGGACCGAAGTCGGGCGGGTAGCCCAGGTGCCACTTGCCCACCAGGGCGGTGGCGTAACCCGCGTCCCGCAGCAGCGAGGGCAGGGTCGGGATCTCGGGCGGCAGGCCCAGGTGCGGATTGCCCTTGGCCTTGCTGTTGATCGGTTCTTCCATGCCGCCGCGCAGGCGGTACTGGTAGCGCATGGTGATGTGCGCGAAGCGGGTGGGCGAGCAGACCGGCGAGTTGGAATAGCCCTCGGTCAGGCGCAGGCCGCCGGCAGCCAGGGCGTCGATGTGCGGCGAGACCCGGCCGAAGCCGGCCTCGCGGCCGCCGTAGCAGCCGAGGTCGGCGAAGCCGAGGTCGTCGGCGAGGATGTAGATGATGTTGGGGCGCATGGAAGTCGGGGACGGCGGAGCTCGTCCGTAAGAATCCCTCGAGCGTACGGGCCGCGGGGATGGTTGATCTAATCAATCATTCCCCGGGTTTTCCCGGAGCCGGGCCGGCGCCGCCCGGTCAGGCCCGGCCGCGGCGGCGGCGGTCCGCCTTTGGAAGGTCGGCCTGGGAAAGCCGGGCCTCGGCCTGCGCCTGCAGCCGGTGCAGGAGCTCGTCGAGCCGGGCGAGGTCCTCGCCCTCCAGCACGGAAAGCAGGCTCCGGTTCAGATCCGCCACCTCCGGGAACAGCGACCGGTAGATGGCGTCGCCCGCGGGGGTGAGGGCCACCTCGACCTGGCGGCGGTCATGGGGCCGGACCTGGCGGGTGACCAGGCCCTTGGCCGCCAGCAGGGACACGGTCTTGGAGGTGCGGCCCCGGTCCAGGTGCACCCGGTCGGCCAGCTCGGAGGACAGCCGCGGCCCCTCCATGGCCAGCGCCACGATCAGCCGCCACTCCCGCCGGGTGATGCCGTGCCGGCCTTCGCACAGCCGGATCACCGGCGCGCCGGCCACCGCCATCAGGCGGGTGAGGCGGTACAGGAACAGGTCGTCCAGGCCCCGGGGGGCGATGAGGGGGTGGTCTGCCAAGAACGTTTCCCGTGGGTAGGCGTGGGTGGGCGTGCGTCAGGTCTGCGGCCAGCGGAAAGCGGCCTGCACGGATTGTCACCCCTGGCCGGGCCCGTTCCGGCCGCAGGCGGTGCGGCTGCCCCGGGCAAAACCTGGATACAGCTGTAGCGCCTTGTCGCGGGCAATGCTCATCCGCGACGCCCAGAATCAAGCCCAGGCATGGCGCGTGGCCCGGGCGGGTCGCGGCCGGAATGCCGAAGGGAGATTTCCATGACCTGTCGCAAGACCCTCACGCCCCGCCGCCACCGGGCCGCACTGGCCTGTGCGCGGGCCCTGGCCGGGACCCTCGCGCTCGGCAGCCTCGCGGGCGGCGCCTTCGCCGCCGACGTCGGCGTCTCGGTCAGCGTGGCCCAGCCGGGCCTCTATGGCCGCATCGACATCGGCAACGTGCCGCAACCGGTTCTCGTCTACCCGCAGCCGGTGGTGATCCGCCCCAGACCGGTGGCGGTCGTCCAGTCGCCCGTCTACCTGCATGTGCCGCCCGGACACGCCAAGCACTGGGCCAAGCACTGCTACCGCTACAACGCCTGCGGGCAGCCGGTCTACTTCGTGCAGGACAGCTGGTACCAGCAGGTCTACCTGCCGGCCCAGCCCGGATGGCGGGGCCCGGACCGGGGCCGCGACGGGCGGGGCGAGGGGCGCGGAGAAGGTCGGGGTGAAGGTCGCGGCGAGGGCAAGCGCCATGGCCAAGGCCACGGCCGTGACTGAGGCCCGCTTCCGGGAGTGACGCTGGGCAGATCGACTAAAGTGGCGGGTTGCCGAGACAACCCCGACGGAGAACCCGCCCCATGACCCGCCACGCCCAATCCCGCTTCACCCCCCTGGCCCGCCAGCTCCTGGCCTGCGGCCTGCTTGCCGCCGCCAGCTTCGCCCACGCGGCAGACTCGGTGAAGGTCGGCCTGCTGTCGACGCTGTCGGGCCCCGGCGCCGCGCTGGGCGTGGACATCCGCGACGCCTTCTTGCTCGCGGTCAAGCAGAACGGCGGCAAGCTCGGCGGCCTGCCCGCCGAGGTGGTGGTGGCCGACGACCAGGCCAACCCCGACGTGGGCCGCCAGACCGCCGACCGCCTGGTCAAGCGCGACAAGGTCGACTTCATGACCGGCATCGTGTTCTCCAACGTGA
>CAZCTU010000332.1:0-2432 GCA_964501495.1 uncultured Ramlibacter sp. | reverse complement strand
CCCACCGGCACCGAGGGCTACAGGAAGGCCGAGGTGACCGCCGGCGGGGTGGACACCCGCGACCTGTCGCAGCAGACGATGGAGTCGCGCCAGCCCGGCCTGTACTTCATCGGCGAGGTGGTGGACGTGACCGGCTGGCTGGGGGGCTACAACTTCCAGTGGGCATGGGCCAGCGGCTGGGCCTGCGCCCAGGGTCTGGCGGCGCGCCAGGGCTGAAGGCGCCGGGCTGAAAACCCAGGTACGCATCCCCGCCGGGCCGGCGCCCGGATTGCCCTCCTGTGGCCAAGGCTATAATCTGCGGCTTTGCTGGCAAACCCCCGGCGGCCTGATCACCATATAGCCGGGGAACCCCCGCTGCGAGCCCGATCTTCTTGCAGCACCCATTTGGATCCAAATACGCAATGACGACCATTCGAGTCAAGGAAAACGAGCCCTTCGACGTGGCCCTGCGCCGCTTCAAGCGCACCATCGAAAAGCTGGGCCTGCTCACCGAGCTGCGCGCCCGCGAGTTCTACGAGAAGCCCACCGCCGAGCGCAAGCGCAAGAAGGCTGCCGCCGTCAAGCGCCACTACAAGCGCGTTCGCAGCATGCAGCTGCCGAAGAAGCTGTACTAAGCTCCTTCGCGGAAGTTCAATCCTTCCGAACAAGGCCCGCCCGGGGACGCTCTGGCGGGCCTTGTCATTTGTCCTGCGGCCTGAAGCCGCCGACCTCTCCCAAGCAAACTGCAGACATTGATCAAGGAGCTCACGATGTCCCTGAAGGAACGCATCACCGAAGACATGAAGGCCGCCATGCGCGCCAAGGAGATGGAGCGACTGGGCACCATCCGCCTGCTCACCGCCGCCATCAAGCAGAAGGAAGTGGACGAGCGCGTCGAGCTCGATGACGCGGGCGTGATCGCCATCGTGGACAAGCTGATCAAGCAGCGCAAGGACAGCATCGACGCTTTCCAGAAGGCCGCCCGCCAGGACCTGGCCGACAAGGAAGCCGCCGAGATGGCGGTGCTCACGGCCTACCTGCCGGCGCGCCTGTCGGCCGAGGAGGTGGCTGCCGAGGTGCGGGCCATCGTCGCCGAACTGGGCGCCAGCGGCCCCGGCGACATGGGCAAGGTGATGGGCGCGGTCAAGGCCCGCCTCGCCGGCAAGGCCGACATGGGCCAGGTGTCGGCGGCGGTGAAGGCGGCCCTGGCGGGCTGAGGCGGCAAGTCAGGCCAAGGGAGACCGGCAGCGGGCGGCAATTCACAGGGCCGCTGATGTCAGGACAAGTCGATAGCGCAGTAAGATGACGATCTTTGTCATATTGACTATTCAAAGCCAGCCTCTCACTGCCATGAAAAAATTTGCCCGCATTGCCCTCCTGTCCGCCTTCTTGTCCGTCACCAGCGTGGGCGCACACGCACAGGATGTCTACGCCGGACTCGGGCTGCCGGGACTCGTGACGATCGGCTATGCCGTCCCCATGGGAAAGGCCTATGCGATGGGCGGCCAATGGGGTGTACGGGGCGAATTCGCCGGTGGCGTGTCCGTGAGCAAGTCCGTGACGGAAGACGGCAACACCTTCTCGGCCAAGGTCAGCTCCAACCGGCTGGGTGCCTACGCGGACTGGTTCCCCATCGAGGCGAGCGGTTTTCGCCTGGTGGGCGGCCTGACCGCCAATGACATCAAGCTCGCCCTGGGCGCCTCCTCCTCGGGCACGATCGACATCAACGGCAAAACGGCCAACCTGTCCGGCGAGACCTTCAAGGTGACGATCAAGTACCCGCAAGTGACCCCCTACCTCGGTCTGGGCTGGGGCCACAAGGCGAGCACGGAGAAAGGACTGGGCTTTTTCGCCGACGTCGGCATGAGCTTCGGCGCATTCAAGGCGACGGTCGACACATCGCTGGTCGGCAAGACCTTCAGCGGTCAAACCATCACCCAGGCCGACGTCGACGCAGAAGTGAAGACGCTCAAGGACAGCGTGGGCAAGATGGCGGTGCTCCCCAGCGTCTCGGTGGGCGTGGTCTACCGTTTCTGAGGCTTCGGCCACCTGCCAAAGGGCCGCCCTCGAGGCGGCCTTCGCCTTCCAGGGCCCTCAGCCGGCGAACCCGGCCGCCAAGGCCCGCACGATCTCGGCCGCGGGCAGCTCGCGGCAACCCGCGCGGTTCGTCCCTGACCACAAGGGGGTGAAGTCGTCGCGCCCCTGTGCCTCCGCCTGGGCCCGCAGCGGCGCCAGGGCGCCGGAGGCGAGAGGAAAGGCTGGCGCCCGGTCGCTCACCGGCCCCAGGTCATTCATCAGGCGGTTGAACATGCCCCGGGCCAGCCCGCCCGAGAAGAGGTTGGTCAGGGCCGTCGGCGCCTCCTGGTCCTTCAGGCGGGCGCGATGCACGGCGCCGGTGGTGGCCTCCGGGCACAGCAGGAAGGCGGTGCCCGCCTGGACGGCCGAGGCGCCGG
>CAZCTU010000331.1:0-2439 GCA_964501495.1 uncultured Ramlibacter sp. | reverse complement strand
CGGTCACGGCCTTGATGTGGCCCAGGTTCTCGGCCACCAGGATGATGGCCACCGGGGCGATCAGCAGCATGGCCGCCGGGTCGAACACCGGGGAGGCGAAGGAGGGCGCGCCGAACCAGGGGGCAGCGGCGATGCCGGACAGGTCCATCGCCTTGCCCAGGCCCATGCCGTTGGTCAGCACCGCGTAGATCACGGAGGCCAGGATCAGGCCGACCAGGATCAGCAGGCGTTGGATCATGCCGCGGGTGAACACCGCCACCAGCGCCACGCAGACGAAGGTCACGGCCTGCATCCAGGACTCGAAGTTGTTGGCGGCCATGTTCTTGATCGGCACCTGGGCCAGGTTGAGGCCGATGACGGCCACCACCGAGCCGGTCACCACCGGCGGCATCAGCCGCTCGATCCAGCCGGTGCCGGCGGCCTGCACGATGAAGCCGATGAGGGTGTAGACCACGCCGCAGGCGATGATGCCGCCCAGGGCCACGCCGATGTTGGCGTTGGGGCCCTTGCCCGCGTAGGCGGTGGCGGCGATGACCACGCCGATGAAGGCGAAGCTCGAGCCCAGGTAGCTGGGCACCTTGCCCCCGGTGATCAGGAAGAAGATCAGGGTGCCGATGCCGGACATGAGGATGGCCACGTTCGGGTCGAAGCCCATGAGGATGGGGGCCAGCACCGTGGCGCCGAACATGGCGATCACGTGCTGCACGCCCATGGCGGCCGTCTGCGGCCAGGGCAGGCGCTCGTCGGGCGCCACCACGCCGCCGCCGTCCAGCACGCTGGCCGGTTTCTCATTCCAGTTGAACAGACCCATCTGCTTGCTCCTCTTGTTGGTTGTCGATTCAGGGGGGGCGCAAGGCCCCGCCCGATCCTATCGGCTTTCCGCGGGGCTTCCGGTCACCTGAGCGCCACCCTGGCGGCGGCAGGCGTCGGAGCAGTACTTCACCTCGTCCCAGGTGCGGGCCCAGCGCTTGCGCCAGGTCATGGGACGGCCGCAGGCGACGCAGGGCTTGGCGGGCAGGGACTGCTTGTTGCCCTTGAAGGAGGAGGCCGGTTTCATGGAATCCACTGTAGCGGCCCGGGCCGGCTTTCCGCGAAGATCACACGCATGACCTCCGCTCCCTTCGTTCCGCAGATCCGCCTCTACCAGGACTGGCTCGCCGAGCGCCAGGGCCTGCGCTTCGACCGCTACGAGGACCTGTGGCACTGGTCGGTGAGCGACCTGCCCGCGTACTGGCAAAGCCTCTGGGACTATTTCGAGCTGCAGTCCCCCACGCCCCACCGCGCGGTGCTGGCCGAGGACCGCATGCCCGGCGCGCGCTGGTTCGAGGGCGCGCAGGTCAATTACGCGCAGCAGGTGCTGCGGCACGTGGCCCCGGCCCATGCGGCGGGCATGCCGGCGGTCATCGTGCGCAACGAGCGCGGCGAGGACCGCAGCCTGTCCTGGCCGGCCCTGCGCCAGCAGGTGGCCAGTCTCGCCCTGCACCTGCAGGCCCAGGGCGTGCAGGCCGGCGACCGGGTCGCGGCCTACCTGCCCAACGTGCCCGAGACCATGGTGGCCTTTCTGGCCACGGTGAGCCTCGGGGCCATCTGGAGCGTGTGCGCGCCCGACATGGGCACCGCCGCGGTGCTGGACCGCTTCCGCCAGATCGCGCCCAAGGCGCTGATCGCCTGCGACGGCGTGCGCTATGGCGGCAAGGACATGCCCCGCGCCGAGGTGGTCGCCGAGCTGCGCGCCGCCCTGCCCAGCGTGCAGCACCTGGTGCTGCTTCACAACCTCGGCCTGGACGAGGACGCACTCGCGCCCCTGCAGCCCTTCACCGACTTCGGCGCCGCCTGCGCGCGCGACGACGCGGCCACCGCAGCCTTCGAGCCGGTGTGGCTGCCCTTCGACCATCCGCTGTGGATCGTCTACTCCAGCGGCACCACCGTCCCACCCAAACCCATCGTTCATGGCCATGGCGGCACGGTCATCGTCGGCCTGGCCCTCAAGGTGCTGCACAACGACGTTGGCTGCAGCTACCACCCCAACTCCTGGGGCGAGCGGTACCACTGGTACTCGTCGACCGGCTGGATCATGTGGAACTCGCAGACCGCCGGTCTGCTCAATGGCACCACCTGCTGCCTCTACGACGGCAACCCGGGCGGCAGCAAGGACCACCCCGACTGGGGCACGCTCTGGCGCTTCGCCGCCGACCTGGGCGTGACCTTCTTCGGTGCCGGCGCGGCCTTCTACGCCAACTGCATGAAGGCCGGGGTGGACCTCGCGGCGATGCCGAGGTTGAGGACGGTGCGCGCGCTGGGGGCCACCGGTTCTCCGTTGGCGGAGGAGGTGCAGCGTTGGGGAACCGACCAGTTTCGAGCCCTGCGAGGCATGGACAACGCCGAAACCTTGAGCGCCGCCGGGCCGCCCCAAGGCGCGAGGGCCCCCTTGGGGGGCAG
>CAZCTU010000330.1:0-2452 GCA_964501495.1 uncultured Ramlibacter sp. | reverse complement strand
TCGCGGCCCAGGCGCAGCGGGCCGCTGGCGTGGAAGATGGCGCCGTTGCGCAGCGACCGGCGCTGCACCCGCGCCACCCGCTCCCAGCGGGCCTGCGCATAACGCTGCAGGGCCTGCGGCACGTCGACGATGCGCTCGCGCACCAGGGCCAGCGAGCGGCCCAGTTCCTCGGCATCCTCGAGCGCCATCGCCGCGCCCTGGGCGAGGTAGGGCCGCATCGGGTGGGCCGCATCCCCCAGGAGGGCCACGCTGCCGCGCGCCATTTCCTGCGGGCCGGCCACCGGGGCGCGGTCATGCAGCACCCACAGGCCCCAGGCAGGCACCGCCTGCAGCAGCTCACGCAAGGGGCCGCCCACCCCGCCGGTGGCGGCCATCAGGCGCGTGGCGGTGCCAGGCAGGTCCCAGCCCTGGGGGGCGCCGTCCACCGTCTCCTCGACGACGCAGACGACGTTGAGGGCGCGCCCGCCCTGCACCGGGTAGCTCACCGCGTGCAGCCGGGGGCCGAGCCAGGCGGTGACCTCGCGGGCGAGGTGGGCGCCGCCGGGAATCTGCATGGAATCCGCCAGGGGCACCAACCCGCGGTAGGCCACATGGTCCGAGGGCCGGGCCGGGCCGTCGTTCAGGAGCGATTGCCGGACCGCGCTCCACAGGCCGTCGGCGCCCACCAGCGCATCGCCCCCGGGACCGGGGAACAGCGCCTGCTCGAGGCGGACCGCGACGCCGGGCACCGCGTCCTCACCGGCTCCCCGGGCCTGGAAGCCGCCGGGCCAGGCCCGGCCCGCGCGGGGGTCCTCGGTGCTCGCCTCACCGGTGACGCATCCGGCCACCCGCTGCCCCGCCTCCAGCGACACCTCGGTGCCCCGCAGGGCCTGCAGCAGGACGCGGTGCAGGTCAGCGCGATGGATCGTGAGGTAGGGCGCGCCGTAGCGGGCCTCGAAGGCGTCTCCCAGGGTCAGGCGGGCGAGCTCGGCGCCGGTGCGCGCGTCACGGGCCACCAGGGCCTCGGGCCGGCAGGCTAGGGCATAGGCCGCCTCGAGCAGGCCCCAGTCCCGCAGCCGGCGGGTGACGTTGGGCCCCATCTGCAGGCCGGCGCCCACCTCGGCAAAGCGCGGCGCCTGCTCCAGCACCCGGGCCTGCCAGCCGGCGCGGGCCGCGGCCAGGGCGGCCGCCAGGCCGCCGATGCCACCGCCCACGACCAGCAGCTGGCGCATCAGACCCGGCCCTTCGCGCCAGTGGATCGGGCCTGGGGTGCAGGCGAGGTCGCCGAAGAGGTAGCCCCTGCCCCGTCAGACAGCAGCCCCCGCAGCACGTAGGGCAGGATGCCGCCGTGGCGGTAGTAGGCCGCCTCGATCGGGGTGTCGATGCGCAGCGTCAGGCCCACCTCCTGGCGGGTTCCGTCGGCGCGGGTGATGACCATCATGGCTTCGCTCTGGGGACGCAGATTCGGGTCGGGGACGATGTCGATCATCTCCGATCCGTCCAGCCCCAGAGTTTGCCAGCTGTCCCCCTCGCGAAACTGCAGGGGCAGCACCCCCATGCCGACCAGGTTGCTGCGGTGGATGCGCTCGAAGCTGCGCGCCACCACCGCCTGGATGCCCAGAAGCAGCGTGCCCTTGGCCGCCCAGTCGCGGGACGAGCCGGTGCCGTACTCCTCACCAGCCAGGATGACGCTGGGCCGGCCCGCCGCCTTGTAGCGCATGGCGGCGTCGAAGATGGACATCTTCTCCACCTCGCCCGCCTCGCCCCGCCACAGGGTGAAGCCGCCCTCCTCCCGGCCGCCGCCTTCGAGCGGGGGCAGCAGCAGGTTGCGGATGCGGACGTTGGCGAAGGTGCCGCGCATCATCACCTCATGGTTGCCGCGGCGCGCGCCGTAGCTGTTGAAGTCGGCCTTGCCGACGCCATGGGCCTTGAGCCACTGGCCGGCGGGCGAACTCTCCTTGATGCTGCCGGCCGGCGAGATGTGGTCGGTGGTGATGCTGTCGCCGAAGAGGGCCATGATGCGCGCGCCGGCCACGACCACCGGCTGGTGCACGGGCTCGGCGACGCCCGAGGCCTTCGCGGCGGACTCGGCGGTCTCGGTGTGCGGCGCGCTGGCGGTGCCGGCGGCAGCCGAAGGCGCGGCGAGCGCGAAGCCCTCGAGGAAGGGCGGCTCGGCGATGTAGGTGCTGGCGGGCCAGTCGTAGGTGACGCCGGTGCGGCCCTCCACGTCCTGCCACAGCTGCCCGGGGTCGGACTTCACCCGGGCGTAGTTGGCCCGGTAGGCCTCGCCGTCCATCGCATGGCGAAGCAGGGCATGGACCTCCTCGCTGGTGGGCCAGATGTCCCCCAGCCACACCTCGCGCCCTCCGCTGCCGCGCCCCACCGGCTCCGTCATCAGGTCACGCAGCACGGTGCCCGCCAGGGCATAGGCCACCACCAGCGGCGGGCTGGCCAGGAAGTTGGCCTTGAGGTT
>CAZCTU010000329.1:0-2453 GCA_964501495.1 uncultured Ramlibacter sp. | reverse complement strand
AGGCGCGGATGCGGGTGTCCTCGGTGATGCGGCCGGCATCGTCCTGGGGCACGTTGAGGTCGGCGCGGATGAAGACGCGTTGGCCACGGGCCTGGCCCTGGGCGCACAGATCGGAGAAGCGGAGGATGTTCATGGTGACGATGGGCAGGGGGCCCGGCAAAGCGCGGGCCAGCCCCCGATTTTAGGCAGCCTGGCCCTTCGGCCCGAGCGAGGCGCCTTCTCCGACGGCTACCCTGGGGTCAGGCCCTTACCAGCCCAGGCCCAGGCGCAGGGCGAGGTAGACCGCGGTGCCCAGGACGATGGTGGCCAGCGCGCTGCGGCGCCAGAAGAACACCGCCGCGCCCGCGAGCGCCCCGAAGAGGCGCGCGTCCTGCCAGGAGGCGATCAGCACGCCCTGGGACGTCACCACCTCGGGGACGACGACGGCCGCCAGGGCCGCGGCCGGCGCGAACTGCAGCCCGCGCGCCACCCAGGCAGGCAGGGTCCAGGGCCGGCTCGAGAGGAAGAAGAAGGCGCGGGTGATGACCGTGACCACGGCCAGGCCCCCGATGGTGGCCAGGGTCCAGAGGTCAGTGCCCGCGAAGAAGCCGCTCGTCATGCGCCCCCCTTGCGCGCCGGCACCAGGCGCTCGAACTGCAGGCACACGAGGACCGCGACCACGATGGCCACGACGATGTTCAGCTTGAGCGGCAAGGCATAGGCCACCACCGCGGTGACGCCCGCGACCGCCGTCGACATCACGCGCAGCCAGTGGTTGGTGAGCGAGCAGAGGATGGCCAGCAGCGCCAGGATGCCGGCGAAGCCCAGGCCCCAGTGCGTGGGCACGGCGCTGGCGAGCAACACGCCCACGAGGCTGGGCCCCATCCAGGCGGCCCAGATCAGGGCGTTGGCGCCCATGAGGAAAGCCAGCTGCGACTGCCGCCCCGCGAGGTCGGCGGCGGCATGCGGATGGCGCTGGGTCAGGAGCACATAGGTCATGTCCACCGTGAGGTAGCCGGCGAACAGGCGGCGCGCCAGCGGCAGGTGCATCAGGTACTGGCGCAGGTGCAGGCTGAAGACGACGAAACGCAGGTTCACGCAGAAGCCCGTCGCGAGCACCACCCAGGCGGGCGCGCCGGCGGCCAGCAGGGGCAGGGCCGCCAGCTGCGAGCTGCCGGCGTAGACCAGCAGCGCCATCACCAGGGCCTCGGGGATGGACAGGCCGGACTTGGCCATGGCCACACCAGTCATCAGGCCCCAGGCGATCATGCCGGGCACCTGAGGGGCGACGGCCCGCATGCCGGCGCGGAATTCGGGGTGCGCGCTCAGCGAGACAGGGACCGAGGCAGGGGCCTCGGACGCTTCCGCGGACGCGGGATCGGGCATGGACCGGGCGACCGGGGACTCTGCGGACTCGTCGCGCATGCCGGACGCGTCCTCAGCCTGCCTCGCGCAGGCGCTGTCCCGCCGACAGCGGAAAACCGCGCAGGAAGTCGGCCGCGGCCAGCCGCTTGCCGCCCGCGCGCTGCAGCTCGGTCGCCAGCAGCTGGCCCTGGCCGCAGGCGATACGCACGCCTTGCTCGTCGGCGGACAGCACCTGGCCCGGCAGCGCGCCCCCTGCGTCGGTCGGGAGGGCCTGCGCCCGCCAGACCTTCACCACCTCGGCGCCCAGCGCGCTGCTGGCGCCGGGGAAAGGGTCGAAGGCGCGCACCCGGCGGGCGATCACGTCGGCTGGCAGCGACCAGTCGATGTTCGCCTCGGCCTTCTCGATCTTGTGCGCGTAGGTCACGCCCTCGGCCGGCTGGGGCACCGGCGCCAGCCGGCCCTGGGCCGCGAGGTCCAGGGCCTGCAGCACCAAGTCGCCCCCCAGCGCCGCGAGGCGGTCGTGCAGGGCGGCGGTGGTGTCCTCGGGGCCGATCGGCAGGCGGCCGGTGAGGAGCATGTCGCCGGTGTCCAGCCCTTCGTCCATCTGCATGATGACCACGCCGGTCTCGGCGTCGCCCGCCTCGATGGCGCGGTGGATCGGCGCCGCGCCGCGCCAGCGGGGCAGCAGCGAGGCATGGATGTTGAGGCAGCCCAGTCGCGGCCATTGCAGGACCCAGGCCGGCAGGATGAGGCCGTAGGCCGCCACCACCATCACGTCGGGACGGGCGGCCTCCAGCGCGGCGCGCGCGGCCTGCGCGTCCTCGGGGTACTTGCCGTCCAGGCGCAGGCTGCGCGGCTGCGCCACCGGCAGGCCCTGCTCGAGGGCGAACTGCTTGACCGGGGAGGCCTGCAGCTTCATGCCGCGGCCGGCCGGCCGGTCGGGCTGGGTGAGGACCAGGGGAATCGTGCAGCCGGCCGCGTGGATGCGCTCCATCGCGACACGGGCGAACTCGGGGGTGCCGGCGAAGGCGACGCGCAGGCTAGAAGTCATGGTGCCCCCACGCTTGTCACTTCGTGTACTTCGCTGCCCCCCGAGGGGGTGCGAGCTT
>CAZCTU010000328.1:0-2458 GCA_964501495.1 uncultured Ramlibacter sp. | reverse complement strand
GCGAGATCATGAAGGACGACGGCACCATGGCCCGCCTGCCGGACCTGCAGCTGTTCGCCGCCGAGCACGGCCTCAAGATCGGCACCATCGTCGACCTGATCGAGTACCGCAGCCGCAACGACAGCCTGGTCGAAAAAGTGGGCGAGCGCGCGCTGCACACCGCCTGGGGCGAGTTCACCGCCATCGCCTTCCGCGACAAGCCGAGCCAGGGCCTGCACCTGGCCCTGGTGCGTGGCAGCTGGCAGCCGCAGGACGCGGTGCCGGTGCGGGTGCACGAGCCCCTCTCGGTGCTGGACGCGCTCGAGACCGGCCGCTCCATGCACTCCTGGGCGCTGGACCAGGCCCTCGCCCACATCGCCCGCGAGGGCAAGGGCGTGGCCGTCCTCCTCAATGCCGGCGAATCCGCGCAGCAGCTGCTCGAGCAGTTCGAGGGCAAGGCCCGCGCCTCGCAAGCCCCGGAGCGGGGCCGCATGGACCTGCGCACCTACGGCGTCGGCGCCCAGGTGCTGCGCGCCTGCGGCGTGCAGCGCATGACCGTCATGGGCTCGCCCCGCCCCATGCCCAGCATGGGCGGCTGGGGTCTGGAGGTGGCCGGCTACCTCACCCCCTCGCAGGCCGGCTGACACCGCCTCTTTCGCGAACCCGCGAACCCACCGAACACAAGACACAAGGAACATCCCCATGCAAGGCGCAGACAAGGGCCAGGTCTCCCACCTCGATGGCAAGGGCCTGCGCGTCGCCATCGTGCAGGCGCGCTTCAACCAGGGCATCACCGACACCCTGGCCCACTCCTGCAAGGAGGAACTCGTCCGCCTGGGCGTGGCCGCGGGCGACATCGACCACCACTACGTGCCCGGCGCGCTGGAAATCCCGCTGGCGCTGCAGGCCCTGGCCGAGCGCGGCCAGCACCACGCCCTGGTCGCCCTGGGCTGCGTGATCCGCGGCGAGACCTACCACTTCGAGCTGGTGGCCAACGAGTCGGCCGCCGGCGTCACCCGCGTCGGCCTGGACTACCGCCTGCCGATCGCCAACGTGATCCTCACCACCGAGAACCTGGCCCAGGCCCTGGCCCGCCAGGTCGAGAAGGGCGTGGACGCCGCCCAGGTCGTGGTCGAGATGGCCCAGCTCCTGCGAGGCCTGAAGCAATGAGCGAGCTCCACGACGACACCGCGGACGGCGCAGCCGGCTCCGACGCCAAGGCCGCGGCCTCGCACAAGAAGGCCGCCAGCAAGTCGGCCCGCACCCGCGCGCGCGAGTTCGCGCTGCAGGCCCTCTACCAGGTGACGGTCGGCAAGAACACCGCCGAGGACGCCGACACCTTCACCCGCGGCCTCGCGGGCTTCCACAAGGCCGATTCGGCCCACTACGACGCCCTGGTGCATGGCTGCGCCCGCGAGTGCGCCGAGCTCGACGCCCTGGTGGCCCCGCGCCTGGACCGGCCGCTGGCCGAGATCTCGCCGATCGAGCGGGCCATCATGTGGATCGGCGCCTACGAGTTCCGCCATGCGATGGACGTGCCCTGGCGCGTCGTCATCAACGAGTGCGTGGAGCTGGCCAAGTCCTTCGGCGGCACCGACGGCCACAAGTACGTCAACGCCGTCCTGAACGGCCTGGCGCCCCAGCTGCGCCCGCACGAAGTCGACGCCGACCGCGCCGCCGGCAAGACCCGGGGCTGAGCCGGACAGAGCCGCCATGCGCATCGCCCAACGCGCCGAACGGATCGAACCCTTCTACGTAATGGAGGTGGCCAAGGCCGCCACCGAGCTCGCGCCCGAGCTGGCCCGCCAGGGCCGGCCCATGGTCTTCCTGAACATCGGCGAGCCGGACTTCGGCGCCACGCCCCTGGTGCAGGCTGCCGCCGAGCGCGCCATCCGCGAAGGGCGCACCCAGTACACCCAGGCCACCGGCCTGCCTGAACTGCGCGAGCGCATCAGCCAGTGGTACGGCCAGCGCTTCGGCCTGGACGTGCCCGCGCGTCGCATCGTGGTCACCGCCGGCGCCTCGGCCGCCCTCCAGCTCGCCTGCCTGGCCCTGGTGGAGGAAGGCGACGAGGTGCTGATGCCCGACCCGAGCTACCCCTGCAACCGCCAGTTCGTGAACGCGGCCGAGGGCCGGGCGGTGCTGCTGCCCACCACGGCGGAGAGCCGCTTCCAGCTGTCGCCCGCGCAGGTGCGCGCGCACTGGGGGCCGAAGACGCGCGGGGTGCTGCTTGCCTCGCCCTCCAACCCCACCGGCACCTCGATCACGCCGCAGGCCTTGGCGGAGATCCACGCCGAGGTGCGCGCGCGCGGCGGCATCACCCTGCTGGACGAGATCTACCTGGGCCTGTCCTATGACGAGACCTTCGGCCAGTCGGGCCTTGCGCTCGGCGAGGACGTGGTCAGCGTGAACAGCTTCTCCAAGTACTTCTGCATGACCGGCTGGCGACTGGGCTGGCTGGTGCTGCCCGAGCCCCTGG
>CAZCTU010000327.1:0-2490 GCA_964501495.1 uncultured Ramlibacter sp. | reverse complement strand
GCGCCGACATCGCCGAGCGCGGCATGATGCTCACCGGCGGCGGCGCGCTGCTGCGTGACCTCGACCGCCTGCTGGCCGAGGAAACCGGCCTGCCGGTGCTGGTGGCCGAAGACCCCCTGACCTGCGTGGTCCGCGGCTGCGGCATCGCGCTGGAGCGCATGGAGCGCCTGGGCTCCATCTTCACCAACGAGTAAGCGCGGGAGTCGTCGGCGATGCCGCTCGGTACGCTGGACAGGACCCCGCCGCCGTTCTTCAAGCAGGGGCCCTCGGCCCTGTCGAAGCTGATCGTCTTCAGCGCGTTGGCCCTGTTCCTGATGGTGGCCGACCTGCGCTTCGGGGTTGGCGGCCCGCTGCGCACCGCGGTGGCCGTCTTCATCTCGCCGGTCCGCTGGCTGGCGCTGCAGCCGGTGCGCCTGGCCGAAGGCGCCGGCGGCTACTTCCAGTCCCTGTCCTCCGCCCAGGCCGAACAGGCCGCGGCGCGCGACAAGCTCGCCAGCCTGGGTCTCAAGGCCAGCCAGGTCGATGAACTCGCGCAGGAGAACCTGCGCCTGCGCCAGCTGCTGGAGCTACGCGAGCGCCTCACCTCACCCGCGGTCGCCGCCGAGATCCTGTACGAGGCGGCCGATCCCTACACCCGCAAGGTCATCCTCGACAAGGGTCTCAACGCCGCCATCGAGCCGGGCTCGCCGGTGGTCGACGAGGACGGTGTCGTCGGCCAGGTCACCCGCGTCTACCCCCTGATCAGCGAGGTCACCCTGATCACCGACCGCGACCAGACCATCCCGGTGCTCAATGTGCGCACCGGCGTGCGCAGCGTCGCCCAGGGCGAGCCGGCCTCGTCGCATCCGGGCTCGCTGGAGCTGCGCTTCATGGCGGCCAACGCCGACGTGCAGGCGGGCGACCTGCTCACCACCAGCGGCGTCGACGGCGTCTACCCCCCAGGCCTGCCGGTGGCCAAGGTGGCCCACATCGAGCGGCGCACCGACTCCGCCTTCGCCCGCATCTACATCCAGCCGCAGGCGGGCGTGAGCCGCGGCCGCCACGTCATGGTCCTCAAGCCGCTGGGCGACCAGCTGCCGGCCAGGCCGCCGGCCGATGAAGCGCCGCCAAACGCGCCGCGCCGGGGAGTCCGCAAATGATCATGCGACGCGGCAAGGAGCTGCTGCTGCCGGCCAACCCGCTGTTTATCTGGGGCAGCCTGCTGGTGGCCTCGCTGCTGAACATGCTGCCGGTGGGCCGCCAGCCCTGGATGCCCGACCTGCTGGCCCTGGTGCTGGTGTTCTGGAACGTGCACCAGCCGCTGCGCATCGGCATCGCCACCGCCTTCGCCTTCGG
Organism: uncultured Ramlibacter sp.; assembly: GCA_964501495.1. Taxonomy (GTDB): domain Bacteria; phylum Pseudomonadota; class Gammaproteobacteria; order Burkholderiales; family Burkholderiaceae_C; genus Ramlibacter. The sequence continues at coordinate 1,155 of CAZCTU010000327.1, read as the reverse complement.
CCTGGCGATGGACGTGCACCAGACCTCGCTACTGGGGCAGCATGCGCTGGCCTACACCGCGCTGTCCTTCTTCGCCACCACCATCCACCGGCGCCTGCTGTGGTTCACCGTGCCCTCGCAGGCGCTGCAGGTCTTTCCCCTTCTGGCCGTGGCGCACGCGATCGAGCTGCTGATCCGCCTGGCCGCCGACGGCAGCTTCCCCGGCTGGTCCCGCCTGCTGGCCCCGGTGCTGGAAGCAGCCCTGTGGCCGGTGATGCACGTGGTGCTGCTGGCGCCCCAGCGCCGCGCGCCCGACCCGGACGACACCCGGCCGCTGTGACGGCCGCCTCCACGCGCACAGGGCCATGACCCAGCTTCGCAACGTCGACGCCGACATCTCGCGCTTCCGCCAGCGGGTGGTGGCCGCGAGCATCGTGGTGCTGGTGTGCTTCACCCTGGTGGTGCTGCGCCTGCTGTGGCTGCAGGTCTGGCGCCATGCCGACCTCGAGGAGCAGGCCGAGGCGAACCGCACCGCCATCGTGCCGATCATCCCCAACCGCGGCCTCATCCTGGACCGCAACGGCATCGTGCTGGCCACCAACTACTCGGCCTACACGCTGGAAATTTCTCCGGCCAAGCTGAAAGCGCCCCTGGACGAGGTGATCGACCAGCTGTCCACGGTGCTGGAGATCCAGCCCAGGGACCGCAAGCGTTTCCGCAAGCTGCGCGAGGAGTTCAAGAACTTCGAGTCGATCCCGATCCGCACCAAGCTCACCGACCAGGAGGTCGCGCGCTTCACCGCGCAGCGCTATCGATTCCCCGGCGTGGAGATCCGCGCCCGCCTGTTCCGCAGCTACCCCTGGGGCGAGCTCGCCAGCCACGTGATCGGCTACATCGGCCGCATCAACCAGGGCGAGAAGGAAGCGATGGAGGACTGGCCCGAGGAGGACCAGGCCAACTACCGCGGCACCGAGTACATCGGCAAGCTGGGCGTGGAGCAGAGCCTGGAGCGCCAGCTCCATGGCGTCACCGGCGTCGAGGAGGTCGAGACCTCGGCGGGCGGCCGCGCAGTGCGCAAGCTCGCGAGCAAGCCGGCCACGCCGGGGCGCACCGTGATGCTGTCGATCGACATCAAGCTGCAGAACCTGATCGAGCAGATGTACGGCGACCGGCGCG
>CAZCTU010000326.1:0-2501 GCA_964501495.1 uncultured Ramlibacter sp. | reverse complement strand
TCTTCATCGGCACCAAGATGTGCCTGGTCGATGTCTTCAAGATCCCGGCGCTGGTCTCGCTGGGCGTGGTGGTGGCCATCCTCGCGGTGACCATGCTCCTGAGCGTGCGCACTGCGGGCGGTAGCCACGAGGTGAAGAACCACTCATGAACGAAGGCGGCCGCATGGAGCGGCCGCCGGTGTTTGCCTCAGGGGATTTGGGCCCGGCTGCATGCCGGGCTTTTTTTGCGCGAGGTCAGTGGTGTCGCGCTGCGGCCCCCATCGCGCCGTTCATCGGCGCGGTGAACACCGACTGCCAGGCCTGGAACAGGGGCGCCGCGGCGCTCGCGGCCTGGCTGGCGGATTGCTGCTGCAGTTCGGCGGGTCGCATGAACTCGCTCTGCGCCTTGAGTGAGGCCAGCATCAGCTCCTGGGTGTACTGCGCCCACTCGCTCAGGCCAGAGAGCAGGACGGTGGACTGGATGGCGACCATCTCGATCGGGCTGTTGGCATTGCGCAGGCGGTCGGCCGTCTGCTCCTGCAGCAGCGCGGCGCGCTGGATCATGTGCTGCTGGGTCTGCTGGTAGGTGTCCAGCGCACGCAACATGGCACCCGCGGTCGAGGCGGTGTTGGCCATCTGCTGGCGTGTCAGGTCGGCGATGGCGCCGCTGCCTGCTGCCAGGTCGTTGTCGTCGTGATGTGCGGAGTCGCGCGCGTTGCCCTTGCTTGCCATGGAAGTCCTCCTGTGTGGGTGAATGGCGGTGGTTCGGTCGGGGGAAGCCTCAGCCTGCCGCGCGCATCTGGTCGCGCAGCATCTTGATCTGGTCGTGGTTGCGCTGCACACCCTCGCACTGGCGCTGCACCATCTGGCGCACGTCCGAGGGCAGGGGCTTGGCCAGGGCCTTGCGGTAGCGGGCGAGCGCGTTGTCTTCGCCGCGCTCGGCGTCCTCGAGGATGGATTTGTCGTCGTAGGTCGAGAGCGTGCCCTTGACCGAGACCCAGCCCCGGTGCACCGCGCCCAGGGCGCTGCCGCTGTCCTCGACCTCGCCGCCGAGAATGCGCACCTGCTGCTGCAGCTCGACGCAGCCCTGGCGGCAGTCTTCGGCGCGTTGCTGGAAGGTGGTCCTGAGGTCTTCGCGCTTGGCATGGTCGGCGCAGGCGCGGAAGCCGTACTCGCCGTCCTTGCAGCACTCGATGAGGTCGTTGATCACGTCGATCACGTCCTCCTTGTCGCCCGACCGGTCGCCGGCTGACTGCATCTGGCCCACCGCGGCGCCGACGCCTTCGCTGCTCTGGTCTCTGCTCGAGCCTTCACCCATGCGCCCGGAGGCGGTGGAGGTGCCCACGCCCTCGATCGGCCGGCTACCGGCCGGCGTGTCCGAGACCGCGCTGGAGGCGCCCGAGGCCGCATGCCGCATCGCGTCGCCCGCCCGGTCCCAGGCTGCGCGGCTTGCGTGCTGGGCACGGTCCCACTCGAGCGAGGAGCTGCCGCGCGCCCCCTGCCAGCCGGTTTCCAGGCGGGAGGCCGCGGTGTCCCAGTCCTCGTTGTACTTGCCGCGCGACTCGAGGCCGTAGCGGTAGGCGGGGCCGTAGTCCTCATAGCTGCGGCCCGGCTCGTAATAGGGTTCCTCGGTGTAGCGCCCGCGCCAGAAGGCTTCTTCGTCGGCCGGGTTGATGGCCTCGGCCACCGCCCGTCCCGCCAGGCCACCGACGACCGCGCCGGCGACGCCGCCCACGGCCATGCCCAAGGGGCCGGCGGCCATGCCGGCCACCGCGCCCGCGGCCGCGCCGCCCACCACGCCGACGCCGGTCCCTACCGGGTGGCTGCTGCCACTCGACTCGCTGCCCGAACCCTCGGCGGGTTCGCGGCCGGATTCACGTTCCTCTGCTGCCATGGTCATGCTCCTGCTGGGTTGCTGTCCTCTCGCCGGGAAGGCGAATCGGCAGATGATCCCGCCGGCTGCAGGAACCCGGCCGTCGGCGGGTTCGTGGAGCGCCTGTAGGAGGTGGGCCAACGCCCGCCAGCAGCAACCGCCGCCAGGGGGCTGGGCCCGCGTTCCTACAGGTCCGGGCCGGTGGCGTGATCCAAGCTGGTTGGCATGAGGCTGCCTTTGCGCCGCACCCTGGCCCCGGTGCAACTGGGCTACGGCGACGGCGCGCCCAGCCAGGGGCTGCTGGGGCGGCGCTTCATGCTGGACGTGGAGGGCGGCGACCTCACGCTGTCCCTGGACCTCACGCCCAACTTTCACACCCGGGACAAGGCGGCGGCCGGTTACGTGGACGCGGCCGCGATCCCGCGCAACCACCGGCGGCTGCGCGAGGTGCAGATCGAGGACAGCCTGCTGCGCACCCGGCTGCTGCGGGCCTGGGAGGCGGCGCCGGCCGACCCGTCGCCGCGGCTGTGGTTGCTGCTGGACCTGGGGCCGCGGGGGAGCTTCCGCTACCAGGTGCTGCTGCAGCTGCGGTTTGCGGGCGGGGTGTCGCTGCAGGTGCTGCGGGTGATGGAGGCGATGCCGGGGTGAG
>CAZCTU010000325.1:0-2507 GCA_964501495.1 uncultured Ramlibacter sp. | reverse complement strand
CGAGATACGCCACGCGCTGGGGCGCGATCTCGCCTTCGTAAGGGCAGCCCACGGTGCAGCTCATGGCACCACGCACCTGGATGCCGGCGGCCAGCGCGGCTTCCACCACCGGTGCGAAGCGCTCGATGCTCTCGGCGATGCTGCAGTTGATGTTCTTCTGGCTGAAGGCCTCGCTGGCGGCGCCGAAGACCGAGATCTCGCCGGCGCCGCTGGCGAGCGCACCCTCGAAGCCCTTCATGTTGGGCGTGAGCACCGAATACAGGACGCCGGGACGACGCTCGAGGCCAGCCATCACCTCGGCGTTGTCGGCCATCTGCGGCACCCACTTGGGGCTGACGAAGCTGGTCACTTCGATGTGCTTGACGCCGGCGTCCTGCAGGCGATGCACCAGGCCGATCTTCACTTCGGTGGGCACCGGCTGCTTTTCGTTCTGCAGGCCGTCGCGCGGGCCGACGTCGACGAGGCTGACTTTGCGGGGGAGGTTCATGGCGGCTCTCTGGAAAAGTGGACGGCGCTGGGCTCAGTATCCGCGGGCGCGGTCGACCACGCCGGCGACGGGCTCGCCCCGGCCCAGGGCGCGGATCTTGCCGGCGATCTGGGTAATGGTCGTGTCTCGCAGGGTGCGGGCCGAGGTGTGGGGGGTGAGGGTGAGTTTCGGGTGGCCCCAGAACGGGTGGCCGGGCGGCAGCGGCTCCTGGCGGAACACGTCAAGGGTGGCGCCGGCAAGGCGGCCTTCCTCGAGCAGCGCCAGCAGGTCCTCCTCGACCAGGTGCGCGCCGCGGGCGACGTTGATCAGATAGCCATCGGGCATCAGGCGGCCCAGGGTCCGGCGGTTCAGGATGCCCTCGGTATCGGGCGTGAGGGGCAGCAGGCAGACCAGCACCCGGGTGCCGGCGAGAAAGGCGTCCAGCCCCTCGGGGCCGTGGAAGCACTCGACGCCGGGCAGCTGCTGCGGGCTGCGGCTCCAGCCGCGGACCGGAAATTCGAACTGCGCCACCGCCTGCGCCACCCGCTTACCCAGGACCCCCAGGCCCAGGATGCCCACCGGGAAGTCGGCCCGCAGCCGGGGCTTGCGGAAGGCCCAGCGGCCTTCGCGCATGTCGGCCTCGTTGACGTCCAGCTCGCGCACATGGCGCACCAGGGCCTGGCAGACGTATTCGGCCATCTGCACCGCCATGCCCGCGTCATCGAGGCGGACGATGGCAGTCTGAGGCGGCAGGCGCATGCGCAGCAGCGCGTCGACACCGGCGCCGGTGTTGAACAGGGTCTGGAGCGCGGGCTGCTCGTCGAGGAACTGCTGCGGCGGCGCCCACACCACCGCATGGTCGGCCTGCGGGGCGCCGGGCACCCAGGCCTCCACCTGCGCCTCGGGCAGGGCCGCGCGCAGCCCCTCCACCCAGGGCGCGGGGTCGACATGGGTGCAGCAGAAGACGATGCGCATGACGGCCATTGTCGCTGGCCGGCCAGCGCGCCAGCGCCGGCCGCCGGGAAACCCCTGCCCTCAGGCCGCCTCGAGCTTGAGGAGCTCGGCGCCCTCGGCCACCTGGTCGCCCGGGGCGTAGAGCAATTCGACCACCTTGCCGTCGGCCGGGGCGGCGATGGTGTGCTCCATCTTCATCGCCTCCATCACCGCCAGGGGCTGGCCCTTGCGCACCGCGTCGCCGGCCTTGACCGCGAAGGACACCACCTTGCCCGGCATGGGCGCGGTGAGGCGCCCGCCTTCGGACTCGCCCTCACCGGCATGGGCCAGCGGGTCGTGGGCGGTGAGGACGGCGGCGCCGCGGCCGGCGAAGACGTGGTCATTCTCGCCCTGGCGATAGACATGGAGCTTCTCGCGCATCTCCGCGAAGGAGAGGTCCAGGGCCAGGCCTTTTCCTTCAGGCCGGGCCTGCCAGGACAGCTCGCCCTCGGCGCGCGCGGCGCCCTCGCCCACCGCGAGGTACAGGCGACCGTCGTGGCCATAGCGCAGTTCGGCCTGCAGCGGCTCGCCACCGAACACGTAGGGAATGCGGCGCAGGGTCTCGCCGTGCGACTTCCAGCCGTCCCGGCGGCTGAAGGGGTCGGCGCCTTCCAGCGCCCGCTCCGATTCGAGCGTGCAGGCCACCGACGCCGCCGCCACCAGGGCGGGGGCCAGGGGCTGCTGGTGGAACAGGGCGGCCTGCTCGCGCTGGATCAGCGCGGTGTCGAGGTCGGCGCCCGAGAAGGCGCGGCTTTGCACCACCCGGCGCAGGAACTGCACGTTGGTGGCCAGGCCCACCACATGGGTCTGGGCCAGGGCCGCGTCCAGGCGGGCCAGCGCCTCCTCGCGGGTGTCGCCGTGCACGATCAGCTTGGCCACCATCGAGTCGTAGAAGGGCGAGATCTCGTCGCCCTCGCGCACGCCGTCGTCGATGCGGACCGTGCCGCGGGCGAAGGCGGCGGCCTCGGGCTTGCGATAGACCTGCAGCCGGCCGGTGGCGGGCAGGAAGTTGTTGTCGGGGTTCTCGGCGCAGATGCGGGCCTCAATC
>CAZCTU010000324.1:0-2510 GCA_964501495.1 uncultured Ramlibacter sp. | reverse complement strand
TGAGCGACCAGATCGAGAACCGCATCATCGAGGCCAAGAGCCGCGGCATCTACGAAGCCCCCGGCCTGGCCCTGCTCTACATTGCCTACGAACGCCTGGTGACCGGCATCCACAACGAGGACACCATCGAGCAGTACCGCGACAACGGCCGCCGCCTCGGACGCCTGCTCTATCAGGGCCGCTGGTTCGACCCGCAGGCCCTGATGCTGCGCGAGACCGCCCAGCGCTGGGTGGCCCGGGCCATCACCGGCACCGTCACCCTGGAGCTGCGCCGTGGCAACGACTACAGCCTGCTCAATACCGATTCGCCCAATCTCACCTACAAGCCCGAGCGGCTCACGATGGAAAAGGGCGAGTCCATGTTCTCGCCGCGCGACCGCATCGGCCAGCTGACCATGCGCAATCTGGACATCACCGACACCCGCGAGAAGCTGGGCGTGTATTCCGGCGCCGGCCTGCTGTCCGCAGGCGACGAGCACCACCTGCTACGCCTGACCGGCGGCAAGTGACCGGTAGCAGCCCCGCTTTGCACCGACGACAAGGGCGGCCAATCGGCCGCCCTTCTTCATGCGCCTTCAGCAGGGACCCCGGGGGCCTGCGGCGGCTCTTACTCCGGCTTGAAGCCCGCCGCCTTCAGCAGGTCGGCGTTCTCCTGCACGTAGGCGACGCTGTACTTGCGGAAGTCCTCGATGCTTTCAACCACCGGCTCGATGCCCAGGGGTTCGAAGGCGCCAGCCTTGGCCAGTTGCGACACAGCCTCATTGAAGGCCCGGTTCAGGAACTGCACCCGGTCCGCCGGGGTCGCCTTGGGCGCCCAGACGCCGTACCAGGACTCGGTCACGAACTTGGGGTAGCCGCTTTCGACAGCCGTCGGAACCTGGGGCATGACGCTGCTGCGCTTGGCCGAGGTGACCATGATCGGCTTGACCCTGCCCGCCTTCGCCATGGACTGCAGGGCCACGATCGCGTCGATCTGGATCTGCACATGGCCGCCGGCCACATCCGTCAAGGCGGGGGCCGTGCCCTTGTAGACGGCAGTGGCGAGGTTGGTCAGTCCACCCTGCTGGGCCAGCATCAGGGTACCGAGGTGGCTGGCGGCCCCCAAGGCGGGTAGCGCAGCGGTCCATTTGTCCGGGCTTTGCTTGGCGGCGGCGATCACCTCGTTGAGCCGCGCCTGCGGCAGGTTCGGGGAAATGACCATCATCAGCGGCGCAGAACCCACGCGCGCCACCGGCGCAAAGTCGGTCAGCGGGTCATAGGGCGGAGTGGCCATGACCTGCCTCGCCAGTGCCTGGGTGGACGCGGAGAACAGCAGGGTCAGGCCATCCGGGCTGGCGGTCTGGACGACCTTGCCGCCCACCGTGCCATTGGCGCCCGCCCTGTTCTCGACGACGACCGGGACGTTGAGGTTCGTCCCCAGCTGCTTGGCGATCAGCCGCGCGGCGCTGTCGACACCGCCACCAGGGGCGAAGGGGACGATCATCTTGATCGGCCCCTCAGGGAACTTCGGCTGAGCCGACACGGCACCGGCCAACGCCAGCAGGCTGGCCACAAGCAAGCGCCTCTTGATGGATTTCATGGTTTGTCTCCTGATCGGGGTGGGGGGGAATCGATTCAATGTCCGGCAATCAGCTGCGATACCCCCGGCGCCAGGCGGAGGAGCCGCCCAGAAGCGGGGCCTCCGGCGCGGGGCCATGGAGTTGCGCATAGGACTCGAGCGTCCGCGTCATGCGGGCGAGCAGCCAGTCGGCGACCGGATCGGCCGCATCCCCGGCTTCCAGCCGGGCCAGGACAGAACGGACGGGCTGCGATTGGGCGGCAATGGGGCCGGGCTCCAGCAGGAATGCCGCCACCGCCAGCTGACCGAGCCGCTCGCTTTCGGCCCAGAGGTAATCCGCGATGTCACGCTCGAAATCCTCGAGCGTGACGCTGATGCCACTCATGGTGCAGGAGCACCCGAGCGCGATGTGTTGCGCCGACAGGCGGTGCCAGAGCTCGGCCAGATACCGCGCCTGGGACTGCTGGGGCGTCGCCACGAGCACCTCAGGCCCCGCCGCGCAGGGCGGCTGTCTCCGCCGCCTGGACCTGACCCTGCGCGTCGATGACGACGCCATACAGGTGCCGCGCGGCCGCCTGACTCACGTAGCCCTCACGCACGTCCTCGGCCACCTTGTCCGCGTCCCGGTTGAACGGATTGCCGAAACCGCCGCCACCGCCCGAGAGCATCTTGTAGGCGTCGCCGCGCTCGAGCCGGACGTTGAAGATCTTGGCGTTGGGCAAGTCCTCGTTCCACTGACCCTTGTGCCGGATCGCGATGCCGTTGCCCGCGGCCTCGCCGCCACCCTCCAGGCCCCAGGGCTTGCAGTGCATGCGGTCGATGCGGGTGGTGACCGAGAAGGGCGACAGGGCCTGGACGACCATCTCGGCGCCGAGGCCGCCGCGGAACTCGCCCGCCCCGCCGCTGTCCTCGCGGATCCTGTAGCTCTCGACGAGCACCGGGTACTTGGCCT
>CAZCTU010000323.1:0-2511 GCA_964501495.1 uncultured Ramlibacter sp. | reverse complement strand
TCGTCTACATCGAGCGTGCCTACAGCGAGCGCTCGGGCATGCAGGTGGTGCGCGCGATCGGCGCCCGCGCCCCGCTGCACCTCACCTCCACCGGCAAGCTGTTCCTCGCCGCTGACGACCCGCAGCGGGTGCGGACCTATGCCACCCGTACCGGCCTGGCCGGCCACACCCGCAACAGCATCACCCAGCTGCCCATCCTGGAGCGCGAGCTGTCCAAGGCGCGGCAGTACGGGATTGCCCGCGACAACGAGGAACTGGAGCTGGGCGTGCGCTGCATGGCCGCCGGCATCTACGACGACCAGGACCGGCTGGTCGCCGGCCTGTCCATCTCCGCTCCGGCCGACCGCCTTGACGAGGGCTGGCTGCCCCGCCTGCAGGCCACCGCGGCCGAGATCTCCGCCGCGCTCGGCCACCGGCAGGCCGAGGCCGACAAGGCCTGACCCACGGCCGCCGCACAGGCCATGGCCCGGCAAAAGGAAACGGCTCCCGAGGGAGCCGTTTCTCTGGGTGGACCGGTGGGCCGGCCTCAGCAGATCAGCTGTTGCTGCCCTGGCGGCGTGCCACGCTGGTGCGCACCGGCAGGCCATTGACCGGCGTCAGGCTGCTGGCGTTGTGCTCGACCCAGCGGCGCACCCGTTCGGCGTCGGCGATGCGGCTCAATTTGCCTGCGGAATCCAGGAAGACCATGATCACCTTGCGGCCTGCGATGCGAGCCTGCATCACCAGGCACTGTCCGGCCTCGGAGATGTAGCCGGTTTTTTGCACGCCGATGTCCCAGTCGGGGTTCTTCACCAGCCGGTTGGTGTTGTTGTACTGAAGGACGCGCTTGCCCACGGCCACCTGGGCGCCGTGCGAGGTGGAGTACTCGCGCAGCATGGGGTCGTTGGACGCCGCGCTGACCAGGATGGCGAGGTCGCGCGCCGACGACTGGTTGCGGCTCGACAGGCCAGTGGGCTCGACATAGGTGGTCGAGGTCATGCCCAGCTGACGGGCCTTGGCGTTCATGGCGCTCACGAAGGCCGACAGGCCGCCCGGGTAGGTACGGCCCAGGGCGTGGGCGGCGCGGTTCTCGCTCGACATCAGCGCCAGGTGCATGGCCTCGGCGCGGGTCAGCGTCGTGCCGGGGCGCAGGCGCGAGCCGCTGCCCTTTTCGGTGTCGACGTCGTCCTGGGTGATGGTGATCACCTCGTCCATCGGCAGCCTGGCCTCGGAGATGACGGTGCCGGTCATCAGCTTGGTCAGGGAGGCGATCGGCAGGACCGCGCTCTGGTTCTTCTGCAGCAGCACCTCCTGGGTGTCCTGGTCGATCACCAAGGCGACGCTGGACTTGAGGGCCAGGTCGTCGGGGGTGGCGTGCAGGCCGGCGATCTGGCCGTAAGACGGACGGGCCGGGGCGGCGGCAACCGCGGCGCGGCGCTTGGCCTTGGGAGCGACCTTGGCAGTAGCCTTGGCGCCAGGCTTGGCCGACACCTTGGCAGAGGATTTGGAACGGCTGCTGCCGGCGTCGGTGGCTGCATGGCCGGCCGGGAGCAACACGAAGGCCGCCACCAGGGCGGCCAGGCTGCGTTGCAGAAGGGCGGCGCCGATGCCGGCGCGGCGGGTGTTCAGGGGCATTCCTCGATTCCGGGTGGAAGGCTTCGGGCGAGTGGACCCGGGCCACGTGCGGACAATTCCACACGCCGGGCCCGATTAAACCCGAAAAACTTCACAGATTCAAAGACTTAGAAGAGATTTCTAAGCCTCAGCCGGAATTATAGGCTGCCTCATCAGCCTTGGGCGGCCACCCGCTCGGCTTTACTCTGCAATTTGTTGAGCGCGCTCAGGTAGGCCTTGGCCGAAGCGACCACGATGTCCGGGTCGGACCCCACCCCGTTGACCACCCGGCCTGCGTTCTGCAGGCGCACCGTGACCTCGCCCTGGCTCTCGGTGGAGCCGCTGATCGCGTTGACCGAGTACAGCACCATCTCGGCGCCGCTCTGGACGTGGCTCTCGATGGCCTTGAGCGAGGCGTCGACCGGGCCGTTGCCCTCGGCCTGGCCGCGGACTTCCTTGCCGGCGACGGTGAAGACCACCTGGGCCTGCGGCCGCTCGCCGGTTTCGCTGCGTTGCGCCAGGGAGACGAAACCGTAGGTCTCGGCGTTGCCGGCCGCGCCCTCGTCGCTCACCAGAGCGAGGATGTCCTCGTCGAAGATCTCGCTCTTGCGGTCAGCCAGTTCCTTGAAGCGGGCGAAGGCGGCGTTGATGTCGGCCTCGCTCTCCATCTCGACGCCCAGATCCTGCAGGCGCTGCTTGAAGGCATTGCGGCCCGACAGCTTGCCCAGGACGATCTTGTTGGCGGTCCAGCCCACGTCCTCGGCGCGCATGATCTCGTAGGTGTCGCGGGCCTTGAGCACGCCGTCCTGGTGGATGCCCGAGGCGTGCGCGAACGCGTTGGCGCCCACCACCGCCTTGTTGGGCTGCACCACAAAGCCGGTGGTCTGCGACACCAGGCGCGAGCCCGACATGATCTGC
>CAZCTU010000322.1:0-2514 GCA_964501495.1 uncultured Ramlibacter sp. | reverse complement strand
ATCAGCACCTCGATCTGCGCGGGATCGGCATTGAACAGCCAGTGCGCCTCGATCACCTCGAGGCCCTTGTTCATCATGGTGGCCGAATCGACCGAGATCTTGCGGCCCATCGACCAGTTGGGGTGCTTGCAGGCCTGCTCCGGCGTCACCTCGCGCAGCTGCGCGGGCGCCCAGGTGCGGAAGGGACCGCCCGAGGCGGTGAGGATGATCTTCTCGACCCGGGCGTCCCAGGTAGCCCGGTCCTCGGGCAGGGACTGGAAGATGGCCGAGTGCTCGCTGTCGATCGGCAAGAGCGTCGCGCCGCCCTCCTCCACCGCGGCGAGGAAGACTTCGCCCCCCACCACCAGCGCCTCCTTGTTGGCGAGCAGCAGGCGCTTGCCGGCGCGGGCCGCGGCCATGCAGGGGCCCAGGCCGGCGGCGCCGACGATGGCCGCCATGACCATGTCCACTTCCGGGTGGGCCGAGATCTCGGCCAGCGCGCCTTCCCCGGCCAGGACCCGGGTGGGCAGGCCCTCGGCCGCCAGGCGCGACGCGAGTTCGCTGCTGGCGCCGGCGTCGGCCATGACCGCGAAGCGGGGACGGTGGGTGGCGCACAGGGCCAGCATCGGCTCGACCTGGCGGGCGGCGCTCAGGGCGAAGACCTCGAAGCGCTCCGGGTGGCGGGCGACGACGTCCAGGGTGCTGGTGCCGATGGAGCCGGTGGCGCCCAGGACGGTGATGCGTTGGCGGGTCATGCGGAGCCGGAAAGGGTGACGGGTACTGCGTGAAAGACGAGGGACGCGGGCTAGAGCGAAGCGAACATCATCGCCAGCGGCAGGACCGGCAGCAAGGCGTCGACCCGGTCCAGCACGCCGCCGTGCCCGGGCAGCAGGCCGCTGGAATCCTTGGCGCCGGCGGCGCGCTTGACCAGCGACTCGACCAGGTCGCCCACCACGCTCATCGCGGCGAGGAACAGGAGCGCCAGCACCAGGACCAGCGGGCCGCGCTCGCCCAGGCGGGTGTAGAGGCTGTCCGACCAGCCGGCGGCCGCGCCCCAGGTGGCGTCGACCTGGCGCCAGGCCAGGCCCACCCCCAGCACCGCCAGCATGCCGCCCCAGGCGCCCTCCCAGCTCTTGCCGGGGCTGATGGCCGGGGCCAGCTTGACGGAAACGAGGCGCAGGCCGAAGGCCCGGCCGGCGAAATAGGCGGCCACGTCGGCAGCCCAGACGAGGACGAAGACCGACAGCAGGAAGTTGATGCCGATGGCGCGGGCCTGGGCCAGCGCCAGCCAGGCGAGCCACAGGGCGATGACACCGACCACGACGCGGGCCGAGGCCGCGAGCCCGGGCCAGCCCGCCACGCCGCGGCGCAGGACGAGCGCGCCTCCGAGCACCCACAGCGCGCCGGCGCCGAACCAGAGGGCCGGCAGTGGCTGGCCGACCCAGCCGGCCTGCCAGGCCAGGCCGCACAGCGCCAGGCAGGCGGCGCCGCAGGCCAGGGCCGCGCCCTGGCGCAGGCCATTGAGGCGGCCCCACTCCCAGGCGCCGGCGGCCAGGAGCACCAGCACCACCACCGCGAAGGGGCCGGGGCTGGGCCAGAACAGGGCCGGCAGCAGCACCGCCAGCAGGGCCAGGGCGGTGATCACGCGTTGCAGCAGCATGGGAAAAAGGCGGGGCTCAGGCCGCCTGCCGCTCGGACGCGGGAGGGGAAGGCGGAGCCTGCCGCACCTGGGCAGAGGTCTTGCCGAAGCGGCGCTCGCGCTGGTTGAAGTCGGCGATGGCCGCGTCCAGCTCGGCAGCCCCGAACTCGGGCCAGAGCTTGTCGGTGAAGTACAGCTCGGCGTAGGCCGACTGCCAGAGTAGGAAGTTGCTGATGCGGTGCTCACCGCCGGTGCGAATGAGGAGGTCCGGGTCCGGCACATGGGCCAGGGCCAGGGCGCCGTTCAGGCCCTCTTCGGTGATGGCCTGGCCGGCCTGCGCCAGGCGGGCCGCGGCCTGGGCAATGTCCCAGCGGCCGCCGTAGTTGAAGCAGATGTTGAACACCAGGCGGTCGTTGCCGGCGGTGGCGGCCTCGGCCTGGGCCAGGCCCTCCTGCACCTTGGGCGAGAGGCGCGAGCGGTCGCCCACGAAGTGCAGGCGCACGCCCTTCTCGCGCAGCGGTGCGATCTCGCGGCCGAGGGCGCCGGCGAGCAGGTCCATCAGGCCCGAGACCTCGTCGGCCGGGCGGTTCCAGTTCTCGGAGGAGAAGGCGAAGACGGTGAGCACCTTCACGCCCAGGTCGCCGCAATGGCGCACGCAGGCGTGCAGGGTGTCGAGCCCCTTCTTGTGGCCGGCCAGTCGCGGCATGAAGCGCGCGGAGGCCCAGCGCCCGTTGCCATCCATGATGATGGCGATGTGGTGGGGGACGGGGGCGCTCACGACCTGGGCAGGCGGTGGGTGGACGCGTCGGAGCCCGGCCGGTCAGACGGCCAGGATTTCCTGTTCCTTGGCGGCGACCAGGGTGTCGATCGAGGCGATGTGCTTGTCGGTCACCTTC
>CAZCTU010000321.1:0-2516 GCA_964501495.1 uncultured Ramlibacter sp. | reverse complement strand
GAACAGTCGCATGCCGTGGGACACAGTCTTGGCGACGAATTCTATGATCTGCATCGCCAGGTTGAAGGGCCACAGCGCGGGGTGGGCGCCGAAGGGGGCGGAGATCAGCTCATGGCCCCAGCCGCCCAGACCCTTGATCTTGATGTTGTAGAAGAAGCAGACCAGCAGCACGCTGGACGACAGGCCCAGGGTGGTGGACAGGTCGGCCGAGGGCACGACGCGCAGGTAGTCCTTGAAGCCGAGGGCGGGGCCGGCGGTGTGCCAGGCCTGGGGCAGCAGGTCGACCGGCAGCATATCCATGAAGTTCATCATGAAGATCCACAGGAAGACGGTGAGCGCCAGGGGGGACACCAGCTTGCGGCTGGTCTCGTTGTGGATCACGCCCTTGGCCTGGGACTCGACCATTTCAGCCAGGATCTCGACCGCGGCCTGGAAACGGCCCGGCACGCCGGCGGTGGCACGGCGCGCGGCCAGCCACAGCACGAAGCAGACGAGGGCGCCCAGGACCACGGAGAAGAACACCGAGTCGAGGTTGAAGACCGAAAAGTCGACGATGGAGGTCTGCTTGACGCTGTTGAAGGAGAAGTCCTTCTGCAGGTGCTGCAGGTGGTGCTGGATGTACTCGCCAGCAGTCGGTCCGTGGTTCTCGGCAGCCATGTGACTCTTTAGTTCCCAGTTCGTCGCGGGCGCCGCGTCCACGCGAGCGCCACCCAATACATCTTCGTCGCCAGGACCACCCCGGCCAGCAGGGCCAGCCAGTTCAGTCCGGGCACCAGCTTCGGCGAAGCGGCCAAAAAAGCCACTGTCAATCCGAGCTTGACCAGCTCCCATAACAGGAACCATGAGCCTGCCCCGCGAGACAGCGCCCGGGCCATGAGGCCAGCCGGCACCGCCACCGCCAGGGCTCCGTAGGCCAGGGACCCGCCGATCGCCGGATTCCCGAACCACGCGCCGGCAGCCAAGGCCGCCAGCAAGCCCGCCCCCACCTGCCCTCCGACGATGGCCCAGGGTGACACCTGGGGCATCTGCCGCCGCAGCGCCTGCGCCTGTTCGGCGGTCAGCGGCGGGGCCGGAGAGTCGTCCTGCGAATCGGCAAATGCGGCAATGTTGTCGTTTTGCTTGCTGCCTGGCACTTGTTGCCCCGATTTCGCAAAGCCTCTGATTATAGGTAGAAACCACGGGGCTCCCGCCACCTTTTCCCGTCAGGAACCATTAAGTTGTTGCCTCGCGGGACATGCATACGAAATCAGTCCTCACGGACGCCCTCCCGGCGTCCGGGGCATGGCCGCCGGCGCACAATCCGGGGCCATGAGCGCCTCCATCCACCCGCCCCAGGGGCAGCCCGCCTCCCGGGCCGACTCCCTCATCGAGTACCCCTCCCGCTTTCCCATCAAGGTGATGGGCCTCAAGGCCGAGGGCTTCGCCCCGGCCATCGCCACCATCGCGCGCCAGTTCGACCCGGAATTCGACGAGGCCTGCATGGAGTTGCGTGACAGCAGCGGCGGCAAGTACCTCGGCGTGACCATCGTGGTCACCGCGACCAGCAGGCAGCAGCTCGACGACCTGTACCGCGCGCTGACCGGCCACCCGATGGTGAAGGTGGTCCTCTGAGCGACGCGCAGGCACAGGCACGGGCGGCGGTGCCGATGCAGGTGGTGGTGCAGGGCCGTGTCGACTACCCGGCGACCTACCAGGCCATGCAGGACTTCACCGCGGCCCGCGACGCCGACACGCCCGACCAGCTCTGGCTGTGCGAGCACCCGCCGGTGTTCACCCTGGGCCTGGCGGGCCTGGCCAGCCACGTGCTCGCGCCCGGCGAGATCCCGGTGGTGCCCACCAACCGCGGCGGGCAGGTGACCTACCACGGCCCCGGCCAGGTGGTGGCCTACCCGCTCCTGGACCTGCAGCGCGCCGGTTACTTCGTCAAGGAATACGTGTTCCGGCTGGAGGAGGCGGTGATCCGCACCCTGGCCGACTTCGGCGTGACCGGCCTGCGGGTCCGCGGCGCGCCCGGCATCTATGTGCGCCCCGAGGACCCGGGCAGCCACCAGCGACTTCCGGACCCGGCGCCGGGCCAGGACCCGTTCGCCGGCCTGGCCAAGATCGCGGCGCTGGGCATCAAGGTGAGCCGGCATCGCACGTACCACGGCCTCGCCCTCAACGTGGACATGGACCTCGAGCCCTTTTCCCGCATCAACCCTTGCGGTTACGCAGGTCTGCGCACAGTCGACCTTTCTACAATCGGCGTCTCGACCACCTGGAACGAGGCGGCTGTGGTGCTGGGCGGCAAGCTCGAAGCCCTGCTCCCCGCCTGACGCCACCCGCGTCGCGACACGAAAGCGCACACCATGAGCTCCTCCCCCATCGTCCGCGAAGCCCAAGACCTGGACAGCTACAACCCCTCGGCCAAGCAGAAGGCCGCGGCCAAGCTCTCGCGCATTCCGGTCAAGGTCGAACAGGCCGAGGTGCTCAAGAAGCCCGAGTGGATCCGGGTCAAGGCCGGCTCGCCCACCACC
>CAZCTU010000320.1:294-2526 GCA_964501495.1 uncultured Ramlibacter sp. | reverse complement strand
CGGCGACCGCGCCCGAGTCGGCGCTCTGGCGGGCGAGCTGCTCCTGGATGTCGGACAGGCGCTTCCACAGCAGGCCGCTCACCACCAGGGCGGCCAGACCCACCGCGGCCAGGCTCCAGAGCAGGGGCCGAGGCAAGGAAATGGACGAAGCGGTGGCCGCGGGGGAGGACGGCTCGACGCTCGGCGAGCTCGCTGCGAAGGCGGCCGCCGGAGACGGCGACGCCGCGCTGGCGCCGGCCTCGGGGGCCGACTCGTCGCGGGAGGTGGAATCGCTCATGGCTGTGATTGTAGAAAGGCCGCCACCGCCTCAGGACCGGGGGCCAGGGTCAGCACCCGGCCGAAGCCGGCGTCCCGGGCGGCCTGGGCGATCCGCGCATGGGTGCACAGGGCCTGCGCGCCGGACCAGTCAGCCCCGGGAGCGAGGCGCGCCAGGTTGGCCACCGCCTCCGAGCTGCTGAAATGCCAGCAGGCGCTGGCGGGCGCCGACCGGGCCTGCGCGAGCAGGGCGCGCTCCGCCTCCCCCCAGGCGGGCAGGCCTCGGCAGTAGGCGGCGACCTCGTCAACACGGGCGCCGGCCGCCTCGAGCTGCTGCGCCAGCCAGGCGCGGCCGGCGACCTCGCCCTGGGCGTCGGCGCCGCGCACGATCAGGACGCGGCGTCCGGCCAGCGGCTGGCCCTTCACCTGCGCCCAGAGGGCCTCGGAGTCGAAGTGACCCTCGGATTCGGGCGGCACGTCCAGCTGCGCGGCTGGCACACCCGCCTCCAGCAGGGCGGCGGCGGTGCCGGGGCCGGTGGCCCATGCGCGCGTGCCAGTCGGCCATGCGATGCCAGGCGGGCTGGAGAAGAAGCCGCGCGCGGCGTTGGCGCTGACGAACATCACCGCGGCGTCATCCGCCACCTCGGCGCGTCGCCGGGCGAGCGCGGCGGGGTCGGGCGCGGGGCCGATGGCGATCAGCGGCAGCGCCTGGGCCTGCAGGCCGAGCGCGCCCAGGGCCAGGACCCAGGCCTGGGCCTCGCGATCGGGACGGGTGACGAGGAGAAGGGGCGGTACCGCCGGCATGAGCGCCTGGGTGCGTGCGGGCCCGGTGGCCCTCAGCGCGCGCCGCTGGCGCGCAGTTGGTCGACCACCGCGCGGCCCAGGGCCTCGGCCTGGTCCAGGGTGGCGACGGCGCCACGGACCTCGGCCCGCACCAGGGCGGACTGGCCTTCCGGGTCGCCCCAGGCGGCGCGCAGGTACAGCATGTCCGCACCTTCGAAGACCGCATGGGCAGCGAGGGGCATGGAGCAGCTGCCGCCCATTCCGCGGCTCACCGCGCGCTCGGCGGCCACCGCCAGCCAGGTGGGCGTGTGCGCCAGCGGCTGGAGCGCCTGGCCCACCTCGGCGCGCTGTGCGCGCACCTCGATGCCCAGGGCGCCCTGGCCCGCGGCCGGCAGCATCTCCTCGGGCTCGAAGATCTGGCGGATGCGGTTCGCCAGGCCCAGGCGCTTGAGGCCGGCGGCCGCGAGGACGATGGCCTCGTACTGGCCGTCGTCGAGCTTGCGCAGGCGGGTGTCGAGGTTGCCGCGCAGCGGCTCGATGCGCAGGTCGGGCCGCAGGGCCTGGAGCAGCACCACGCGGCGCAGGCTGGAGGTGCCCACCACGCTGCCCGGGGGCAGTTCGGCCAGGGAATGGAAGCGGTTGGAGACGAGGGCGTCGCGCGGGTCCTCGCGTTCCATCACGCAGGCGAGCTGGAAGCCCTCGGGCAATTCCATCGGCACGTCCTTGAGGGAGTGCACCGCGAGGTCGGCGCGGCCTTCCTCGAGGGCCACCTCGAGCTCCTTGACGAACAGGCCCTTGCCGCCGACCTTGCTCAGGCTGCGGTCCAGGATCTGGTCGCCACGGGTGGTCATGCCCAGAAGGCCGACCTCGTGACCCTGCGCCTGCAGCAGGGCGCGGACATGTTCGGCCTGCCAGAGGGCGAGGCGGCTTTCGCGGGTGGCGATGACTAGCTTGCTCAAGATCGAACTCGGTACGTACCCCCCCGCAAGCCACGCGCCACAGGGAAAAGTCGATGCCGATGCTAGCATGGGCTTTCCCCTCGAGACGCCCTCCCGGAAGCCATGCCCGCGACTGCCGCCCCCCCCAAATCCGACCCGCGACCCGACCCGCGATCATCCCTGGCGCCAGCCCGTCGCACCCGGGACAACGAGAAGCCCCTGATCGAGGACATCCGTCTGCTCGGACGCCTGCTGG
>CAZCTU010000320.1:0-284 GCA_964501495.1 uncultured Ramlibacter sp. | reverse complement strand
CGCCGACCACGAGGCCGACAAGGCGCTCAAGGCCCTGCTCAAGGCCCTGCCCAGCGACCAGGCGGTGAGCGTGATCCGCGCCTTCACCTACTTCTCGCACCTGGCCAACCTGGCCGAGGACCGGCACCACATCCGACGCCGACTGGTGCACGAGCGCGCCGGCGACACCCAGCCCGGGAGCGTGGAGGTGGCCCTGGCCCGCCTGCGCTGGGCCGGCATCACCCCGCGCACCGTGGCCCGCACGCTGGCCCTGCGCCCAGCCCCCCCGGTCGAACCAGCGCCGG
>CAZCTU010000319.1:0-2531 GCA_964501495.1 uncultured Ramlibacter sp. | reverse complement strand
CCAGCTGCGGCTGGTAGAAGGCGCCGATCATGTTCTTGCCCAGGGGGTGGTTGATCGCGGTCTTGCCGCCCACCGAGGAGTCCACCTGGGCCAGCAGCGTGGTGGGCACCTGGACGAAGGGCACGCCGCGCATGTAGCAGGCGGCGGCGAAGCCGGTCATGTCGCCCACCACGCCGCCGCCCAGCGCGAAGAGCACCGTCTTGCGGTCGCTGCCGCGCCCGAGCAGGGCGTCGAAGATGCGGTTCAGGCTATCCCAGGTCTTGTACTGCTCGCCGTCGGGCAGCTCCAGCACATGGACCTGCGGGTAATGCGGCGCCAGGGCCTGCGCCAGGGCGGCCGCGTACAGCGGGCCGACGGTGGTGTTGGTGACGATGAGGGCGGCGTGCCCTCTGGGCAGGCCGAAATCGCCGATGCGGGCCAGCAGCCCCTCGCCGATCACGATGGGGTAGCTGCGGTCGCCAAGATCGATGCGAACCTGCTGGTCGGGCACACGCGAAGTCATGGCGGGAAGTGTAAGGTCCGGGCCGCCTCAGGACTGGCTGGCCACCTGCCCCGAGAGCTCGAGCTGCATCACGATGGTGTTGACCAGGGTCTGCAGGCTGGGACGGCCGGTGTCCATGGTGAGGTGGGCGACCTCGCGGTAGAGCGGGTCGCGCTGGGCATGCAGGGCCTTGAGCCGGGCCAGCGGGTCGTCCACCTGCAGGAGGGGGCGCTTGCGGTCGTGGCGCACCCGCTGGAACACCTGGTCCGGCGAGGAGCGCAGGTAGATCACGTAGGCATGCTGGTGGAGCTGGCGCCGGTTGGCCTCCCGGAGCACCGCGCCGCCGCCGGTGGCCAGCACGCCGGTCGCGGCGGTGGCGGTGAGGTCGGCGATGACCTCCTGCTCGAGGTCGCGGAAGCGCTCCTCGCCCTGCTGCTCGAAATAGGTGCGGATCGGGCAGCCCAGTCGCGCTTCCATCACATGGTCGGAGTCGACGAAAGGCAGGCCCAGGCGCCGGGCCAGCAGCTTGCCCACCGTGCTCTTGCCGGCGCCAGGCATGCCCACCAGGGCGATGGGCTTGACGGTCGAGGTCGGGGTCTGCGGGGCAGCGCCAGGAGCAATCAGGTTCAAAAGATCAAGGACGAGGAGGGACGGACCGGATCACCGGTCAGCCACCCGGTCGGTGATCATCTTGGGGGTGATGAAGACCAGCATCTCCTGCTTGTTGGCAGTGCGTTGCCGGTTGCGGAACAGGGCACCCACGCCGGGCAATTCTCCCAGCACCGGCACGCGCGCCTCGTTCTCGGTCTCGGTCAGCTCGAAGATGCCGCCGATCACCACCGTCCCGCCATTTTCCACCAGGACCTGGGTCCGGATGTGCTTGGTGTTGATCGCGATGCCCGCAACCGTGGTTTCGCCCCGACTGTCCTTGCTCACGTCCAGATCCAGGATGATGTTCCCCTCGGGTGTGATCTGAGGGGTGACTTCCAGCTTGAGCGTGGCCCGGCGGAAGGCCACCGAGGTGGCGCCGCTGGCCGTGGCCTGCTGGTAGGGGAACTCGGTGCCCTGCTCGATCAGGGCCTTGGTCTGGTCGGCGGTGACGATGCGCGGGCTGGACACCAGCTTGCCCTTGCCGTCGGCCTCCAGGGCGGAGAGCTCGAGGTTGAGGAAGCGGTTGGCCGAGGCATTGAACAGCGAGATGGCGAAGCTGGGCGCGCTCAGGCCGCCCTGCCCCACCGCCGGCAGGTTGATGAAGTTGGTGTTGACATTGTCCAGCGCGGTGCTGGTGATTTCGCCGGTGGTGTTGGTCAAACCGGCATAGGTGCCGCCGATGTTGACCCGGTTGCCGCCGCCGAGGCTGGCGCCGGCGTTCGGGCCCGCGCGGCTGCTGCCGCCCAGGCGCACGCCCAGCGACTTGCCGAAGGTGTCGGAGGCCTCGACGATGCGCGCCTCGATCAGCACCTGACGCACCGGCACGTCGAGACGGGCGATGAGGGCCTGCACCTGCTCGAGCCGGGCCGGGATGTCGGTGACGAAGACCTGGTTGGTGCGCTCCTCGGCGATCGCGCTGCCGCGGGTGCTAATGACCCGATTGGCCGGCGGACCCGACAGCAGCTGCTCGACGATGGTCTTGGCCTTGGCGTAATTGAGCTGGAAGGGCTGGGTGCGCACCGGCTCCTCGTTCTGGCGGGCGTTGAAGGCGTCGCGGTCCTGCTTCTCGCGGGAGGCGATTTCCTCCTTCGGGGCGATCCATAGCACGGTGCCGGCCCGGCGCATGCCCAGGCCCTTGGACTGCAGGATGATTTCGAGGGCCTGGTCCCAGGGCACATCCTTCAGGCGCAGGGTGAGGCTGCCGTTGACGCTGTCGGAGGTGACGATGTTGAAGTTGGTGAAATCGGCAATCACCTGCAGCAGCTGCCGCACCTCGATGGCCTGGAAATTGAGCGTGATCTTCTCGCCGGTGTAGCCCGGACCCTGCGTGACCCGCGAGGGGTCGACGCGCGGCGGCCGCAGCTCGACGACGAACTGGCTGTCGCTCTGGTAGGCGCTG
>CAZCTU010000318.1:0-2538 GCA_964501495.1 uncultured Ramlibacter sp. | reverse complement strand
ACCTTCGACGGCCTGGCCCTGGCCAGCGGCATCGCCGCCTACCTGCATGACAAGACCCAGGCCTTCTGCCTCTTCGCCACCCACTATTTCGAGCTGACCGAGTTCCCGGCCACCCACCATGCGGCCGTCAACTGGCATGTGAGCGCGGCGGAGTCCGGCCATGACATCGTCTTCCTGCACGAGCTGCAGCCCGGCCCCGCCAGCCGCAGCTACGGCATCCAGGTGGCACGCCTGGCCGGCATGCCGGTGGCGGTGGTGAACCACGCCCGCCACGCGCTCACGCAGCTGGAGGCGCAGCAAAGCGAGTCGCGCGAGCAGGTAGACTTGTTCGCGCCGCCCCCGGAAGCCCCGGCGGCGGCACCGAGCGCAGTCGAGGCCCTCCTCTCCGAGATCGACCCCGACGCGCTCAGCCCCAGGGAGGCGCTCGACGCCTTGTATCGACTCAAGAACAAGCTGAAACAGCAACCATGACCTACTGCGTCGGCATCAAGCTCAAGGCAGGCCTCGTGTTCCTGTCCGACTCCCGCACCAACGCGGGCGTCGACCACATCAGCACCTTCCGCAAGATGATCGTGTACGAGCGCCCCGGCGACCGCTTCATGGTCATGCTGACCTCGGGCAACCTGTCCATCTCGCAGTCGGTCCGCGAGGCCCTGCAGACCGAGCAGCTCACAGACGCCGACGGCGAGCCGCTCACCATCTGGAACGCGCGCAGCATGTTCGACGCCGCCCGGGTGCTGGGCCAGGCGGTGCGCCGCGTGTACGACCGCGACGGCGAGTCACTGCGCCAGGCCGGGATCGACTTCAACATCGCCATCATCTTCGGCGGCCAGATCCGTGGCGAGGGCATGCGCCTGTTCAACGTGTACTCGGCGGGCAACTTCATCGAGGCCACCGCCGAGACGCCCTTCTTCCAGATCGGCGAGTCCAAGTACGGCAAGCCGGTGCTGGACCGGGTGCTCACCCCCGACACCTCGCTGGACGAGGCCGCCAAGTGCGCGCTCGTCTCGATGGACTCGACGATGAAGTCCAACCTGTCCGTCGGCCCGCCGCTGGATCTGGTGGTCTACGAGGCCGACAAGCTCGCCACCGACCGCGTGGTCTGCATCGACATGGCCAACCCCTACTACCGCATGCTGCACGAGAGCTGGGGCCAGAAGCTGCGCGAGGCCTTCGACAGCCTGCCGCTGCCGGTGTGGGGCGCCGAGCCCACGGCGACGCCCTTGCGAGCGCAAGGCGGCAGCCACCACCAGGCGCTGCGCAAGATTTCCAGTCCCGAAGAAAAACTGATCTGAGGTACCGCGCGGCGGCCACCCCGGCTGCCCACGGCCTCCTGCCACCATGCACGCCCCTCCCGCCCCGGGCCTGATCATCTTCTCCCACGGGAACAGTTTCCCGGCCAGCACCTACCGGGTGATGTTCGCCGAGCTCGAGCGGCGCGGCTTCACCGTCCGCGCGGTGGAGAAGTTCGGCCATGACCCGCGTTTTCCGGTCACGCCCAACTGGCCCCACCTCGTCGACGAGCTGTTCGAGTTCGCCGAAGCCGAGGGCGTGAAAGCCGGCCAGCCGCCCTGGCTGGTCGGGCACTCCCTGGGCGGTTTCCTGAGCACCATGTGCGCGGCCCGCCACCCTGAGATCGCGCGTGGCGTGGTGATGCTCGACTCGCCCCTGATCGGCGGCTGGAAGGCCAACGTTCTCAGCGCCGCCAAGCGCACCGCACTGGCAGGCGTGGTCGGCCCGGGCGCGGTGAGCAAGAAGCGGCGCGACCGATGGGACAGCACCGAGGACGTCCTCGCCCACCTGCAGCACAAAAAGACCTTCGCCCGCTGGGACCCGCGGGCGCTACAGGACTATGTGCAGCACGGCACCCGCGCCGAGAATGGCGGGCGTGTCCTGGCCTTCTCGCGCGAGGTCGAGACGGCGATCTACAACACCCTGCCCCACCACCTGGAGCGGCTGCTCGCGCGGCACCCGCTCAAGTGCCCGGCGGCCTTCATCGGCGGGCTTCAGTCACGCGAGCGCGAGCTGGTGGGCATGGCCCTGACCGAAAAGGTCACCCGGGGCCGCATCACGCTGCTGGAGGGCAGCCACCTGTTCCCGATGGAAAAGCCGGTGGCCACAGCCGCGGCCATCGAGGCGGCACTGCTGGCGATGGCGGGCTGAAGCCCGCCGCCGTCCCGCCGGGAATCAACCCCGCCAGTCCACCCAGCCGCCCCAGGCCGTGGCAAGGACAACGAGGCCGAAGGCGATGCGGTACCAGGCGAACACCACGAAGCTGTGGCTGGCGATGTAGCGAAGCAGCCAGCGCACGCACAGCCAGGCGCTCACGAAGGACATCATCAGGCCGACCGCAAACATGGGCAGGTCGGCGAGGGACAGCAGCGCCCGGTCCTTGTAGAGGCTGTAGGCGCCCGCACCGATCAGGGTCGGGATGGCCAGGTAGAAGGAGAAGTCGGTGGCAGCGCGGCGTGACAGCCCCAGCAGCATGCCGCCGATGATGGTGGCGCCGCTGCGGCTGGTGCCCGGAATCATGGCCAG
>CAZCTU010000317.1:916-2554 GCA_964501495.1 uncultured Ramlibacter sp. | reverse complement strand
CAGGCCTGCAGGGTGGGCGGGTAATAGGCATTGCCCGGCGGCTGGTTCAACAGCGCCAGGTGCAGGACCAGCACCGGCAGCAGGAGGGCGACGCAGGCCCGGCGCGGCAGCCAGGCCGAGAGCAGGGCCAGCGCCAGGCCGCCGGCCAGGCCCAGCTGCACCGGCGCGCTGAGCCAGGCCCAGGCATTGGCCGGGCCGAAGCTCAGGGCCGCCGACAGCGCGCTGGCGGCCAGGCCGGCGCCCACGACGCCCAGCGCGAGGGCGGCGCGTCCGCGCAGGGAGCCCATGATCGAGAAGGCGAGCAGGCAGGGCACCAGCAGGCCCAGGGCCACGCCCACCAGCTCCGCGCCCTGCCCCAGCGGCTGCTGCAGCGGCTCGCGCACCGGCAGCCAGTCGAGGAAGGGCGTGTCCTCCAGCCAGTCCGCGAGGGCCAGCTGCATGCGCTCCATCACCTGCCCCAGCCCCAGGGGCAGGGGCGCGGGAAAAAGCAGACCGGCCGGCCACAGGGCCAGCAGCACCAGCGCGCCCCGGGCCTCGTCGACGAACCAGCGGCGGCGAAAGCGCGACCACCGCTGCAGCAGCCCCAACCGCTCCAGCGCCCAGGCGAGCAAGGCCCCCGCCAGGGCCCCGAGCAGGTTGAGGCCGAGGTCGAGGTTGGACGGCACGCGCGAGGGCAGGAAGGTCTGCAAGGCCTCCATGGAGAAGGAGAGGGCACCGGCAATCGCCAGCGCGCGGACCAGGGCGCCGCCCGGGCCGCCGGCGGCCGGGTCACGCCGCAGGCGCGCCAGCGCCAGCAGGAACCCCAGCGGCGCGTAGCCGGCAACGTTGGCGGCCAGGTCGAAGCCGGTCCACCAGCGGGGCCAGGGACTGGCGAGGAAGGCCCAGGGCGCGAGCCCTTGCAGGCGCCAGCCCTCGAAGGGGTAGAGGCTGGCGTAAACGACCAGGACCCCGTAGGCCAGGGCCAGCGGCCCGGCGGAGGTCTTGTGCATCGACATCGGGCGGGGAGGCGGGCCTGGGGTGGCCGGTCAGAAGGGTTTGAGCACCACCAGCAGCACCGCCGCCAGCAGCAGCAGCACCGGCACCTCGTTGAACCAGCGGTACCAGCGGTGGCTGCGGGTGTTGGCGCCGGCCTCGAAGCGACGCAGCAGGCGCGCGCAGGCATGGTGGTAGCCGATGACCAGGATGACCACGGTGAGCTTGGCGTGCACCCAGCCGGAACCCTTGCCGACGCCGTAGACCAGCCACAGCACCAGGCCCAGGACCACCGCCGGCACCGCCAGCAGGGTGGTGAAGCGGAGCAGCTTGCGCGCCATGAGCAGCAGTCGATCGCGCTCGGCGATCGAGCCGGGCTCGACCATGGCCAGGTTGACGTAGAGGCGGGGCAGGTAGAACAGGCCCGCGAACCAGCTCGTGACGAAGACGATGTGGAAGGTTTTGGCGAGCAGGTAGGGATCGGTCCAGGGCATGGCCGGAGTGTAGACACCCCGCTGCCAGGGCACAGCGGGCAGGCAAAAAAAAGCCCCGGCTGCGCGCCGGGGCAACAAAGCCTTTTTGCTGTCACACATCAAGGCGCCCGCTCAGGGAGGAAAAGCGGGGAGCGGCAAGCCGCCCGTTTAGAAATGTATCAAATATCAAAAC
>CAZCTU010000317.1:0-906 GCA_964501495.1 uncultured Ramlibacter sp. | reverse complement strand
GCCGCGCCGATCTTGATACGCTGATCCAAAAGGTCGAAGCTGCAAAAGCCCGCAAGGAAAAGAAAGCCGAACGCGCCGCGCGCAAAGCCGCGAAGGAACGTGACGCCGCAGAAGCCGCCGAGCGGCAAGCCGCCCGTGGTCAATCTAGCAAAGGCCCCCAGGGGGAACAAGCGCGTCCGCGGGTGCGGATACCGGGGGTTTCCCTCACCTGGCGGCCGATGCCAATGCTTTGGATGTAAGCCCCGGCGGGCAGCCCCCGGCTTGGGAGCAAAATCGGCCCCATGACCTTGCACGCCCCCTTCCCCTTGGGCCGGCCGCGCCGGCTGCGCCGCGACGAGTTCACCCGCAACCTGGTGCGCGAGCACCGCCTGTCCGCGCACGACCTGATCTACCCGGTGTTCGTGCTGGACGGCCAGAACCGGCGCGAGGCGGTGGCGTCCATGCCCGGCGTCGAGCGCCTGAGCCTGGACCTGCTGCTGCCGGTGGCCCACGAGTGCGTGGCGCTGGGCATTCCGGTGATGGCGCTCTTTCCGGTGATCGACCCCGCGCTCAAGACGCCCGACGGCGCCGAGGCCGGCAACCCCGACGGCCTGGTGCCGCGCGTGGTGCGCGAACTCAAGAAGCAGGTGCCCGGCCTGGGCATCATGACCGACGTGGCGCTGGACCCCTTCACCAGCCACGGCCAGGACGGCGTGCTGGACGAAACCGGCTATGTCCTGAACGACGAGACGGTGGCCCTGCTGACGAAGCAGGCGCTGGTGCAGGCCGAGGCCGGCGTGGACATCGTGGCCCCGAGCGACATGATGGACGGCCGCATCGGCGCGATCCGCGAGGCGCTGGAAGCGGCGGGCCACATCCACACCCGCATCATGGCGTACAGCGCCAAGTACGCGAGCGCCTTCTACG
>CAZCTU010000316.1:0-2555 GCA_964501495.1 uncultured Ramlibacter sp. | reverse complement strand
GCATGTAGGCCAGCACTTCCTCGGACTCGGTGAGCCTGTCGAACTCGGCGCCGGCGCGGGCGCGATCGAGCAGCGAGGCGTGGGTGTGGACCACGCCCTTGGGGGTGCCGGTGGTGCCGGAGGTGAAGAACATCGCCGCCGGGTCCTCGGCGCGGCCCTGGGCCACCTCGCCGCGGAAGAACTCCGGGTGCTGCTTCATGAAGACCTGGCCGGCGGCGACCAGCTCGTCGAGCGAGGCCAGGCCCGGCTCGTCGTACTTGCGCAGGCCGCGCGGGTCGTCGTAGTAGATGTGGGCCAGCTGCGGGCACTGCTCGCGCACCTCGAGCAGCTTGTCGACCTGCTCCTGGTCCTCGGCGAAGGCGAAGCGCACTTCGGCGTTGTTGATCGGGAAGACGCACTCGGGGGCGGCGGCGTCCTGGTACAGGGGAATCGGGATGGCACCCAGGGACTGCGCGGCCAGCATGGTGGCGTACAGGCGCGGGCGGTTGGCGCCGAGCACCACCATGTGCTCACCACGGCGCAGGCCGGCCTGGTGCAGTTCGCAGGCGATCTGCTCGACGAGCTGCGCCATCTGCGACCAGGTCAGCGACTGCCAAATGCCGTACTCCTTCTCGCGCATGGCGGCGGCGTCACCGCGCTCACGGGCGTGCTTCAGAAGCAGCTGGGGAAACGTCTCCAGGGTCATCTCGTGTCCGTTCCAGGTTCTCGCAGGCCGCAGGTGCGGCCAGTGGATGAAGCGGATTCTTTCCCCGCCAAGGCCTCAAGAATGTTCTTGGCAGGACAGTGTCGGCTAGGGGAAACCCGAGATGCGGCAACGGCTGACACAGCCGCGGGAGTCGGGGCCGCATGCTCGCCTCATGCGGAATGAACGCTTTCTCATTCGCCGGTCTGCCGGGCCTTACTCGGAACTTGCGCGGAGGGCTGCGGCGGCGCTGGCGACAGCGGCACGGACTGCGGCATTGCTTGCCATCCTGACCAGCACTGCCTCGGCTCAGGCACCTGTGCCCGCTGCCTCATCCCGGGCGGCCCCTCCCTCGCCTTCCTCCGCACCGGTCGTCCATGCGGTCCCGGCGCGGCAGCCCTGCCACGCAGTCAGCCCGCAGGCCTGCGCGGCCGCCCATGCCCTGGGCCGCGGCGTGAACCTCGGCAACGCGCTCGACGCACCGCGCGAGGGCGACTGGGGCCTCACCCTGCACCCCGAGCTGCTGGACCGCGCGGCCCGCCACTTCCACACCGTGCGCCTGCCGGTGCGCTGGAGCAACCATGCCTCGGCCGATGCGCAGGCCCGCATCGACGAGGCCTTCGCGCGCCGGGTCGATGCAGCAGTCGATCGGCTGCTGGCTGCGGGCGCCTGGGTCATTCTGGACCTGCATCACTACACCCAGCTCACCGGCGGCGCGGGCGCGACGCGGCACCCGCGCGAGTTCGCGGTGGACGAGGCGGTGGTGGAGGCGCGCATGGTCAACCTGTGGCGGCAGATCGCCGCACGCTACCGGGACCGGTCGCCCCGGCTGCTGTTCGAATTGCTCAACGAGCCGCAGGGCACCGGCGAGGAACCGGCAAACGAGCCCAAGGGCGCCAGCACGAACGGCGACCCCACGCCGCAGCGCGCAGCCACTGCCCGTCCGCTTGGCGGCGAACGCTGGAACCGCCTCGCGGCGCGGGCGCTGGCTGCGGTGCGCGAGACCAACCCCGAACGGGTGGTGCTGATCGGCCCCGACGACTGGAACCACCCCCGCGGCCTCGCCCGCCTGCGGCTGCCGGCGGACCGGCACCTCATCGTCACCATCCACAGCTACGACCCCTTCGACTTCACCCACCAGGCCGTGCCCTGGCGACAGCCGGTGCTCCCCAGGGGCGTGGGCTGCTGCGACGACGCGCAGCGCCAGACGCTGCGCGAGGCCCTGGACACCGCCACCGCCTGGAGCCGGACGCAGGGCGTGCCCCTGTACCTGGGCGAGTTCGGCGCCTACCGCGAAGCCCCGATGCCCGCGCGCGCCGCCTATGCGCGCCTGGTGCGTGAAGAGGCCGAGGCGCGCGGTATTGGATGGGCGTGGTGGGAATTCGCGAGCGACTTCTCGCCGGTATGGGACAGCGAGCAAGGCCGGTGGGTCGAGCCGATCCGGCGGGCGCTGGGGGTGGGCGGGAACCCCAGGCCGCGGAAGGATTGAAACGGGGCGGAGGTCCGGGGCTTTTCTTCCGTTCCCCAGCGCCTCACGGGCCGGGAAGCCCTCGCCGATCCGGGACAATCGGGGGTCTGACCTGAATTGCCATGCAACCGAAGCTCTCCCTCCTCCTCCCCGTCGTTCTGGCGCTCGCCGCCGGCTCCCTGGTCCCCTCCTCCGACGCCTTCGCCGCGCGACAGGCCGGCAAGCCCGCTGCCACCAAGAAGGCGGCTTCGGGGAAGGCCTCCGCCAAGTCCGCCGCGAAATCCGCCGCCAACGCCCTGCCGCCCCTGGCCGCCGACACCGCCATGGCGCCCAACCCGCCGGCGCTGCCGGCCAAGGCCTGGCTGCTGATGGACTTCGACTCCGGCGAGGTGCTGGCCTCGGCCA
>CAZCTU010000315.1:0-2567 GCA_964501495.1 uncultured Ramlibacter sp. | reverse complement strand
CACTTGTCGCTCTTGATGGTCATGTGAGGGGGCTCCTGCCGCGATTCTAGGCGGGCGTGCCGGGCGCCCGATCCAGGCCCGCCCCGCCCGCCACATGGACCGCCTGCACCGCGCGGTCGTCCCCCAGGACGATGAGCGAAAAGAGCAGTTCCTCCAGGCTGGCCGCCTGGCTGCTGCGGCGGGCGAGCAGCGGGGTGGCCTGCGGGTCGAGCACCAGGAAGTCGGCCTCGCACCCGGGCTGCAGGTTGCCCACCACGCCCTCCAGGCCCAGGGCCCGGGCGGCGCCGGCGGTGTGCTGCCACCACAGGTGGGAGGGCGCCAGCGACAGGCCGGTCTTGGTGTGGCCCTCGCGGCCGACGTAATAGGCCGCCAGCATGGTGTGGAAGGGAGAGAAGCTGGTGCCGCCGCCCACGTCGCTGGCCAGGCCGTAGCGCATGCCGTGCCGGTCGGCCCCGGCGTAGTCGAAGAAACCACTGCCCAGAAAGAGGTTGCTGGTCGGGCTGACAGCGGCCGCGGCGCCGGTGGCCTGCATCAGGGCGCGGTCGGCGTCGTCGAAGTGGATGCAGTGGGCGTAGATGGCCCGATCGCGCAGCAGGCCGAAGCGCTCGTACACCGCCAGGTAGCTGCGGGCGTCGGGATAGAGCTCGCGCACCCAATGGATCTCGTCACGGTTCTCGGCCACGTGCGACTGGATCCACACCTCGGGGTACTTGGCCGCCAGCTCGCCAGCGCCGCGCATCTGCGCGTCGGAGCAGCTGGGCGCGAAGCGCGGGGTGATGGCGTAGCCGAGGCGGCCCTGGCCCTGCCAGCGGCGGATCAGGGCCTCGGTGTCGACGAGGGACTGCTCGGTCTCGTCGCGCACCCCGTCGGGGCTGTGCCGGTCCTGCAGCACCTTGCCGGCGATCAGGCGCAGGCCGCGGGCCTGGGCCTGCGCCATGAGGGCGTCGACCGACGCGGGGTGCGAGGTGGCGAAGGTCAGCGCGGTGGTGACGCCGTGGCGCCGCAGTTCGTCCAGGAAGAAGGTGGCCACGCCCTCGGCATAGGCGGCGTCGGAGAAGCGCGACTCGTGCGGGAAGGTGTAGTTCTCGAGCCAGGGCAGCAGGCCCTCGGCGGGCGAGCCGATGACATCGGTCTGCGGGTAGTGCACATGCAGGTCGACGAAGCCGGGCGCGAGCAGGCGACCGGGCAGATGCTCCACGGCCACGCCGGGGAAGCGGTCCTTGAGCGCGTTCCAGGGACCGGCGGCGCGCACCAGGCGCAGGCCCTCAGGCCCCGGGCCGATGACCAGCAGGCCGTCGGCGTCGTAGACGGGACGGCCCTCGTCGTCGAATCGCAGGAGGGCGGCGCGGTAGGCTCTCATGGCTCCTATTGTGGCGTCACGGTGAGGCCGGAGCGCCGGAAGGACGCGGCGCCGGCCCGGCCTGGTTTCGGGCCGTGTTATCAGGCCTTACTTGGAGGCCTTGCCCACGACGCCGGCCACCAGCCAATCCATCGAGAGGATCTGCGCGTCGGAGAGAGCCTGACCAGCCGACAGACGGGCGCGGCCCTGGTTGTCGGTGAGCGGGCCGGCAAAGGGCTTGAGGCGGCCGGCGGCAATGTCCTTCTGGCGCGCCAGCACCTCGGCCTGGACCGCTTTGGGCACCTTGGGGCCGAAGCCTTCGACCTTGACCATGCCCTCCTTCACCCCGCCCCAGACATTGCCAGGGGTCCAGCGGCCCTCGAGCACCTCGCGCGCGCGGCGGGTGTAGTAGCCGCCCCAGTGGTGGGTGACGGCCACGATCTGCGCGTCGGGCGCGACCTGGCGCATGTCCGAGTGATAGGCCACCGCCATGCGGCCCTTCTCCTGGGCCGCGGTCATGACCGCGGTAGACGCGGTGTGGAAGGCCACCACGTCGGCCTGCTGGTCAAAAAGACTCAGGGTCGCCTCGCGCTCCTTGGGCGGGTCGAACCACTCATTGATGAAGATCACCCGGACCTGTGCCTTGGGATTGACCGAGCGCATGCCCAGGGTGAAGGCGTTGATGCCCTGGATCACCTCGGGAATCGGGAAACCCGCCACATAGCCGGCCACGCCGGTCTTGCTCATTCGCCCGGCGGCGATGCCGGCGAGGTAGCGGCCCTCGTAGTAGCGGGCGTTGGCGGCGGCCACATTGGCCGCGGTCTTGTAGCCGGTGATGGACTCGAACTTCACGCCCGGAAAGTCACGGGCCACGTCCAGCGTGGGCTCCATGTAGCCGAAACTGGGGGTGAAGATGAGGCCGTAACCCTGGCGCGCCATGTCGCGGATCACGCGCTCGGCGTCGGGGCCTTCGGATACGTTCTCGACGAAATGGGTCTCCACCCGCTTGCCCAGAGCCGCCTGCAGGGCCTGCCGGCCCTCCTCGTGCTGATGCACCCAGCCCGAAGGCAGGACCGGGGTGACGTAGACGAAGCCGACCTTGAGCGGCGCGGAGGCCGGAGGAGCGACAGGAGCGGGCGCCTTGACTTGCGCATGCAGCGCGGCGGAGGGGAGAAAGACGCTGGCGGCCGCCAGGACGGCGGCTGCGAGGTTTTTGTACATGGTGTTC
>CAZCTU010000314.1:0-2576 GCA_964501495.1 uncultured Ramlibacter sp. | reverse complement strand
CTTCCCAGTCCACGCCGTCGTGGTTGGCGAAGCCGTCGTCCTCGGAGGCGATCACCGCCCGCTTCAGGTTGTCGGAGATGCGGGCGTAGGGCACCCACTGCTGGCTCCAGCGCAGGCCGTTCTTGCCCTCCTGCGCGATGCGCCAGGCCTCGGAGCGCTGGAAGGCGGTGGACTCGGGGGCGATGAGCGCCATGCTGGCGATGCGCAGCACGAAGAAGAGTTGCAGGCCGACCAGGGCCAGGGCCAGCAGGAGTGTCCAGCGCAGGAACTGCTTCATGGGGTACTACGGCAGGATCGGTCTTATCGTTCGGGTGGCGCAGGGGAAAGGCCGGCAGGCCCTAGCCCTAGCGCCCCTGCATTTTTGTCTCGAGTGTCTCGTCCCGGGTGAAGCGGAAGCGCGAGACGACTGCAATCTGGTCGGCCTGGCGCCGCATGGCCTCGTTGAACCGGTTGAAGGGCCCCGCCGAGCGGGCGATCACCAGCGCCCGGCGGTCGAGGCTGAGGTTACCCGAACTCTCGACCACCTCCGCGCCCAGCACCCGGCCGTCGTGGTTCACCGTGATCAGGAGTGTCAATTCGCCATAGAGCTTGCGCCCGTCCTGGGTGGGGAAGTTCTGCGTGCCCCGGTCCTCGATGCGCCGGCGCAGCGCGTCGTAGTAGGTGGCGTAGACCGCCTCGCGGGTGGCCGGGCTCACGTAGCGCTTGCGCGGACGCGCGTTCTCCTCGTTGATGCGCCGCTCGATCTCGGCCAGCGCCTGTGTGAGCTGGCGTCGGCGCTGCTCGCGCTCACGCGACTGCGGGGCGTCCGAGTCGGCCTGGGGGTCGGGCGGGGGCAGGGCGGCCAGGGCCTGGCGCACCTGGGCGAGCAGGGCAACCTGCTGGGCCTGCATCGCGGCGATGCGCTTTTGCGCTTCATCCGCGGCGTCGCCTGGCTGCAGCGTGGGCGAGGGCGGCAGCGGCGAGGTGGCCCGACCGCGCTCGGCCTCGCCACCGCCAGCCAGGGAGGCGTTGGCCAGGGCCTGTGGCTTGTCCACCCGCTCCTTGCTGCGCGCATTGACCAGCACCACCTCGAGCGGCGTGTCCTGGAAGATGCGGTCGAAGCGCTGCGGGTCGACGATGCGCAGCGTGAGCAGGGCCGCATGCACCGCCAGCGACACGAGCAGGGCGATCTGCAGCGTGCTGAGGTTCAGGCGGGCAGGGCGTGCCTGCGCCAGCTGGCGCAGGACGGTGGCGGCTCGCTCCCGCAGGGACATGGTGGGTGGACAGACTCAGCCCGCGCTGGATGCGGACGCGCCCGGGCCTTCCGGCGCCTCGGCATCCGCCACGTCGACCGCGATTTCCAGCGGGCCGGCCACGGCCTCGTCGTCCTCGGCGCCGTCGTCGTCGGCCCCCGCAGGGAGCGCCTCCGCATCGAGCCGCTCGATCACCGTGCCGCCCACGTCCAGGGCGATCTCGTCGACCTGGCCCAGGCGGACCCGCACCCGCGCGCCGCGCGGCAGGCCGTTGGCCCCCATCACCGGCAGCACCAGGGGCAGGGTGTCGGCGCGCACCAGGCCCTCCTTGAAGACGGTGGCCTCCAGCTCGGTGATGCCCTGCTGCGCCAGGTGGCGCAGCGTCCAGAAGCGCTCCATGCCGGCCTGGTAGCCGTTGTAGGCGGAGTAGGCGGCGTCGAAGCCGGAGATGATGGAAAACAGCTCCGCGTCCTTGGGCTTGAAGGGCGCCGCCAGTGCGGCCGTGCGGCCATGCCGCGCGGCGGCGATGATCTGCCACTGGTTCACCAGGTCGGTGTAGCGGCGGCTCTGCACCGTCGTTGCCCGCGAGGCGGAAGTTGTAGTCGGGCCGGTTGAAGGTCTCGGGCTTGCCGCGCACCACCTCGCGCTGGGCCTTGAGGTGGCGCGCCAGGCGCCACAGGAAGGCCAGCTCGGGCCGCAGCGAGGCAGCCGGCTCGGGCACCGGCTCGCCCTCGTATTCGGGATTGGTGGGGTCGTCGAGCCAGGACTCGGTGATGCTCGCGTCGAGCTGGTCGTGGCGCAGGTTGTGCGCGATGGCGACGCGCTCGAGCCGGGTGTCGGCGCCCTGGATCTCCAGCGTGTCCGCGTCGAAGCGCACATAGAGCGAGACGGCGGGGCAGTCGCGCCCCTCCATCAGGGTGTAGGCCTGCACCACCTCGTCGGGGAGCATGGTGATCTTGTGCCCCGGCATGTAGACGGTGGACAGGCGCTGGCGCGCCACCTGGTCGATGGCCGAGGCGGGCGTGAGCGCCAGGCCCGGCGCGGCGATGTGGATGCCCACGGTGACGGTGCCCGTGCCCAGGCCCTGCAGCGAGAGCGCGTCGTCGATTTCGGTGGTGTGCGAGTCGTCGATCGAAAACGCCTGCACCTCGGCCAGCGGCAGCGCGTCGGTGATGGCCGGCGCCTGCAGGTTCGGAAAGCCCGTGCCTTTGGGGAACCACTCGAAGAGGAAACGCTGCCAGTGGAAGTCCCAGGGCGAGTCGATCGCGCCGGCGTCCTGCAAGAGCGCGAGCGGCGCCTTCTGGCTGGCCTTGCTGGCCTCGACCACCGCCTTGTATTCGGGCG
>CAZCTU010000313.1:0-2576 GCA_964501495.1 uncultured Ramlibacter sp. | reverse complement strand
GCCGCATGTTCACCTCCTTCTTCCTCTCCCGCCGCTGGTGGCCCTGGTCCATCGCCGGCTCGGCGCTGATCCTGTACGCCACCTGGTACCGCGTCAGCCTGGACGTGCGGGTCAACGAGTGGTTCGGCAGCTTCTACGACATGGTGCAGGCGGCCCTGAGCAAACCGGGCAGCGCCAGCCTGCCCGAGTTCTGGCGCCAGCTCACCACCTTCGGCGAACTGGCCATGCTCTACGTGACCATCGCGGTGGTGCTGGAGTTCTTCATCAAGCACTTCATCTTCCGCTGGCGCCAGGCGATGAACGACCACTACATGGCCCACTGGGAGCAGCTGCGCGGCATCGAGGGCGCGGCGCAGCGGGTGCAGGAGGACACCATGCGCTTCGCCCGCATCATGGAGGGCCTGGGCGTGGAGTTCATGCGCTCGGTCATGACCCTGGCGGCCTTCCTTCCCATTCTGTGGACGCTGTCCGAAAAGATCACCGAGCTGCCCTGGGTCGGCCCGGTGCCCCATGCCATGGTCTGGGTCGCCATCCTCTCGGCGATGTGCGGCACCGTGCTGCTGGCGGTGGTGGGCTTCAAGCTGCCGGGGCTGGAGTTCCAGAACCAGCGGGTGGAGGCGGCCTACCGCAAGGAGCTGGTCTATGGCGAGGATGACGCCAGCCGCGCCAGCCCCCCGGTGGCGGGAAAGCTGTTCGCAGACGTGCGCCGCAACTACTTCCGGCTGTTCTTCCACTACCTGTACTTCGACGTGGCCAAGTGGTCGTACCTGCAGTTCTCGGTGCTGATCCCGCTGATCGCGCTGGCGCCCACGGTGGTGGCCGGGGTCATCACCCTGGGGGTGATGCAGCAGATCACCCGGGCCTTCGACCGGGTGGAGGGCAGCTTCCAGTTCCTGGTGCTGTCCTGGGGGACGATCGTGGAGCTGATCTCGGTCTACAAGCGGCTGCGGGCCTTCGAGCGGCAGATCGGGCAGGGGGCGGCGCCGGCCCTGGCCGCCACTTTGCGACAATAAGCCCATGCCCCGCGTCTTCAACTTCAGCCCCGGCCCCGCGGCCCTCCCCGAACCCGTCCTGCGCCAGGCCGCCGAGGAAATGCTCGACTGGCATGGCACCGGCATGTCGGTGATGGAAATGAGCCACCGGGGCAAGGAGTACATCGGCATCTTCGAGGAGACCGAGGGCCTGCTGCGCGAGCTGCTCGCCATCCCGGCGAACTACAAAGTCCTGTTCATGCAGGGCGGCGCGATCGCCGAGAACGCCATCGTCCCGATGAACCTGATCGGCCGCACCGGCCGGGCCGACTACCTGATCACCGGCGACTGGTCCCGCAAGTCGGCCAAGGAAGCCGCCCGCTACGGCCAGGTGAGCGTGGCGGCCGACAGCGCCGACCCGCCCGGCAGCGGCCGCTGCCTGGGCATCACGCCGCGGTCCGCGTGGAAGCTCGACGCCGGCGCCGCCTACTTCCACTACTGCTCCAACGAGACCATCGGCGGGGTGCAGTTCCACGACATTCCCGACGTCGGCGGCGTGCCCCTGGTGGCCGACATGTCCTCGGACATCCTCTCGCGTCCGCTCGACGTCTCGCGCTTCGGCCTGATCTACGGTGGCGCGCAGAAGAACATCGGCCCCTCGGGCCTGACCCTGGTGATCGTGCGCGAGGACATGCTGGGCCACGCCCTGGCCCACACGCCCGACGCCTTCAACTACCGCATCCAGGCCGAGGCCGGCTCGATGTACAACACCCCGCCCACCTACGCGATCTACATCGCCGGCCTGGTGTTCCGGTGGATCAAGGCCCAGGGCGGGCTGGCCGCGATGGCCGAGCGCAACCAGGCCAAGGCCGACCTGCTGTATGGCTTCCTCGACGGCAGCCGCTTCTTCAGCAACCCGATCGCCCGCAACGCCCGCTCGCAGATGAACGTGCCCTTCTGGCTCAAGGACCCGGCGCAGGACGAGGCCTTCCTCGCCGGCGCCAAGGCCCGCGGCCTGGTGCAGCTCAAGGGGCACCGCTCGGTCGGCGGCATGCGCGCCTCGATCTACAACGCCATGCCGCTCGAGGGCGTGCAGGCCCTGGTGGCCTACATGAAGGAATTCGAGGCCGCCCAGGGCTGAGGCCTGCGGCCCGGCCGACGCCCCGGCGCCCTCCGCGTCCTGCGCCGCGGGTTCGATCCCGGTCGCGGTCGCGGCTGACAAACCCGGCCCCCGCAGGGACATCGGGCCGGCGCACAATCATCGCGTGTCCCCACCCTGGAGGCTGCGATGACGTCTGGTTCCGCCCATCCCTTCGCCCATCCCTTCGCCGATACCCTGCGGGCCTTCAAGCCCGCCGCGGGACCGAAGGGGCAGTTGTTCTCCCTGCCTGACCTGGCCGTCCGCTTCCCCAGCGTGAAGCGTATGCCGGTCTCCCTGCGCATCGTGCTCGAATCGGTGCTTCGCTGCTGCGACGGCCTCAAGGTCACCGAGGACCATGTGCGCCAGCTGGCCCAGTGGGACCCGCAGGCGCCGCGCACCGAGGAAATTCCCTTCACCGTCGCCCGCGTGGTGCTGCAGGACTTCACCGGCGTGCCCCTGCTGGC
>CAZCTU010000312.1:0-2590 GCA_964501495.1 uncultured Ramlibacter sp. | reverse complement strand
TCTTCACCATCGCCACCGTGCTGGGCGCGCTGTGGGCGGCCGAGGCCTGGGGCGGTTACTGGAGCTGGGACCCCAAGGAAACCTGGGCCCTGATCGTCTGGCTCAACTACGCGGCCTGGCTGCACATGCGGCTGATGAAGGGCCTGCGCGGCGCGGTCTCTGCCTGGTGGGCCCTGGTCGGCCTGGCGGTCACCACCTTCGCCTTCCTGGGGGTGAACATGTTCCTCTCGGGCCTGCACAGCTACGGCAACCTCTGAGGCCTTCGGGCCTCCGGCCTGGTCTCCCGACCGGCCTCGGGCGCACTGGCAGCACTGCGAGGCCCGATCGGCCTTGACCGCGCCGGCCCGGCGGGCATGGCTTCCGTGGTATCAACTGGCTTGCGCGGGCGCTTGTGCCGCCCGCCCCCGAAAGCGGAGCGAGACAAGCCATGTTGATCAAGACCGACCGTGACGGATTCCAGCACCCGCTGGCCAGCGAAATCACGCCCGAGGCCGTCTACCGCCAGCGTCGCGACCTGATGCGCTGGATGGCCGGCGGCGCCGCGGGCGCCACCCTCGCGGCCTGGGCCGGGCGTGAGGCCATGGCGCAAGCCACCACCGCCCGACCGGGCAAGCTCGCCCCCCTGCCGGGCCAGCGCTCCGCGGTCACCGGCGCGGCCACCATGGAGAAGGTGACCGAGTACCGCGACGCCAGCACGTACAACAACTTCTACGAGTTCGGCACCGACAAGGCCGACCCGGCCCGCAACGCCCACACCTTGCAGACCCGCCCCTGGACCGTCGAAGTCGACGGCCTGGTCCGCAAGCCCGGGCGCTACGCCATCGAGGACTTGCTCAAGCTCAGCGCGCAAGAGGAGCGTATCTACCGCCTGCGCTGCGTCGAGGGCTGGTCCATGGTGATCCCCTGGGTGGGCTACTCGCTGTCCAGGCTGATCGACAGGGTCGAGCCCCTGGGCAGCGCCAAGTACGTCGAGTTCGTCACCTTGGCCGACCGCAAGACCATGCCCTATGTGGGCTCCAGCGTGCTCGACTGGCCCTACACCGAGGGCCTGCGCATGGACGAGGCCCGGCATCCGCTCACGCTGCTGACCTTCGGCATGTACGGCGAGGTGCTCCCCAACCAGAACGGCGCGCCGGTGCGCATCGTCGTGCCCTGGAAATACGGCTTCAAGAGCGCCAAGTCCATCGTGCGCATCCGTTTCACCGAGCAGGAGCCTGGCACCGCCTGGAACAAGGCGGCCAAGAACGAATACGGCTTCTATTCCAACGTGAACCCCACCGTGGACCATCCGCGCTGGAGCCAGGCCACCGAGCGGCGCATTGGCGAGGACGGCCTCTTTGCCAAGCGCCGCAAGACGCTGATGTTCAACGGCTACGAAGCCCAGGTCGGACAGCTGTACGCCGGCATGGATTTGCGCAAGTTCTACTGAGGCCCGCGCCATGTCCGCGCAAGCGCCGCTGGCCCCCGCGCCCGATCGCCCGATTCCGGTGCATCCGCCGCATCCGGGCAAGCCCCGGGTCGTCCAGAACTCGCTGCGTGCACGGCTCAACCGCCTGCTGCTGGCCCGCTGGGTCCAGCCCGGCCTGGTGCTGATATGCCTCGTGCCTTTGGGCTGGCTGCTGTTCGCCGCCTTCACCGACCGACTGGGCGCCAACCCGGCCGAGGCCCTGATCCGCGCCAGCGGCGACTGGGCGCTGCGCTTCCTCTGCCTCACCCTGGCGGTGACGCCGGCGCGCATCGGGCTGCAGCTGCCGACGCTGGCGCGCCTGCGCCGCACCCTGGGCCTGTTCGTCGCCTTCTACGCGCTGTGCCACCTGCTGGCCTATGCCTGGTTCGACATGGGCTTCGAGGTGGACGAGATCGCCCGCGACATCGCCAAGCGGCCCTTCATCCTGGTGGGCATGGTGGCCTTCGGACTGCTGCTGCCGCTGGCCGCGACCTCGTTCAACCGTGCGGTCAAGGCCCTGGGCGCGGTGCGCTGGCGCATCCTGCACAAGGCGGTGTTCGGCATCGCGGTGCTGGCCCTGCTGCACTTCTACTGGATGCGCTCGGCCAAGAACGATGTGGCCGAGGTGGTGGTCTACGCCCTGGTGCTGGGTTTCTTCATGGGCTGGCGGGTGCGCCATGCCTGGCAGGACCGGCCCGGACGGGAAGAGCGTGACGCCAAGCCCGCCCAGCCCGCCAAGCCGGCCGAGGGCCAGGCGGCCGCCTGAGCAGCACCTGCAAGCGAGGGCGCGGTCAGCCGACCAGCCGCTCGCCCCGCATCTGGTCTTCCACCGTCTCGCGCTCGCGAATGAGGTGGGCCTGCTCGCCATCGACCAGCACCTCGGCGGCGCGGCCGCGGGTGTTGTAGTTGCTGGACATGCTCATGCAGTAAGCGCCGGCGGACAGCACCGCCAGCAGGTCGCCGGGCTGCACCGCCAGCGCGCGGTCGCGGCCCAGCCAGTCGCCGCTCTCGCACACCGGGCCGACCACGTCGTAGGTGGTGGCGGCGCCCGCGCGCTCGGTGAGCGGCACGATGGCGTGGAAGGCCTCGTACATGGCCGGGCGGGGCAGGTCGTTCATGGCCGCGTCGACGATGCAGAAGTTC
>CAZCTU010000311.1:0-2591 GCA_964501495.1 uncultured Ramlibacter sp. | reverse complement strand
ATGATCTGCGCGCCCATCTCCTCCAGCGAGCGCGGCATCACGCCCTTGACGGTGCCGTAGGTGCCCACCGGCATGAAGATGGGCGTTTCCACCACGCCGTGGTTCAGGGTCAGGGTGCCGCGGCGCGCATGGCCCTCGGTCTTGTGGATCTCGAATTTCAGCAAGGTCGTGTCCTTCCGTCGTGTCGTCAGGGCTGGGCGCGCGCGAGCAGCATGGCGTCGCCGTAGGAGAAGAAGCGATAGCGCTGTGCGATGGCGTGCCGGTACAGGGCCATCACATGCTCGTAGCCGGCGAAGGCGCTGATCATCATCATCAGCGTCGAGCGGGGCAGGTGGAAGTTGGTCACCATCAGGTCGGGCACCTGGAAGGCGTGGCCGGGCGTGATGAAGATGTCGGTGTCGCCCTCGGCCTGTCCGGTCCTGGCCCAGGACTCGAGAGTGCGCACCGTGGTCGTGCCCACCGCCACGACCCGGCCGCCGCGGGCCTTGCAGGCGGCAATCGCGGCCTGCGTCGCCTCCGGCACCCGGTAGCGCTCGCTGTGCATGTGGTGATCGGCAATGTTCTCCGCCTTCACCGGCTGGAAGGTGCCCGCGCCCACGTGCAGGGTGACCGCGGCGCGCTCGACGCCGCGGGTTGCCAGCGCCGCCAGTACCGCCTCGTCGAAATGCAGCGAGGCGGTGGGCGCGGCGACCGCGCCGGGGTGGCGGGCGAACACCGTCTGGTAGCGGCGCTCGTCCTCGGCGTCGTCGGCGTGCTCGATGTAGGGCGGCAGGGGCACGTGGCCGTGGCGAGCCATCACCTCGTAGGGGTCCTGCGAGAAGCGCAGGTGAAAGAGCGGCCCCTCCGGCAGCGGCCAGCGCCCGAGCAGGGTGGCCTCGTAGCCGCCGGTCATGCGCAGCACCGTGCCCACGGTTGGCTTCTTGCTCACCTTCATATGGGCGACCACCTCACGGCCATCGCCTGCCTGCAGCACCCGTTCGATCAGCAGTTCGAGCTTGCCGCCGGTGGGCTTTTCGCCGAAGAGGCGCGCCTTGACCACCTGGGTGTCGTTGAAAACCAGCAGGTCGCCGGCTTGCAGAAGGTCGGGGAGTTCGCGGAAGACCTGGTCCACGGGGGCGGCTGCGGTGCCATCGAGCAGGCGCGAGGCGCTGCGTTCGGGGGCGGGGTGCTGGGCGATCAGCTCGGGGGGGAGGGCGAAGTCGAAGTCGCCGGTCGTGAACGTTTGCATGTGCTGAGGGCTGGACGAGCCCGTGCCAGGAGGAAAGGTCGAACGGAAATCGGAAACGACGAAGGGGAAGGGAGCGCGGGGCGGCCTCGCAAAGCCGGCGCGTGAACACGGGCAGAATTGTCCCATGCCCGAAGGCAAGTCCCCGTCTGCGCCTGCGAAGGCCCTGTCCGCTCCCCAGAAAGCCCTGATCAAGCTTGGCCTGGCGCGCGACATCGACCTGGCGCTGCACCTGCCCCTGCGCTACGAGGACGAAACCCGCATCACCGCCCTGCGCGACGCGCGCGAGGGCCAGGCCGCGCAGATCGAGGGCACCATCACCACCTGCGAGGTCGCCTTCCGCCCGCGCCGCCAGCTGGTCGCCACGCTGGACGACGGCACCGACACCTGCCAGCTGCGTTTCTTCAGCTTCTACCCTTCGCAGCAGAAGGCCCTGGCCCCCGGCACCCGATTGCGTGCCCGCGGCGAACTGCGCGGCGGCTTCTTCGGCTGGCAGATGGTGCATCCGGTGTGCAAGCCCGCCGACGCGCCGCTGCCCGAAGCCCTCACCCCCGTCTACCCCACGGTCGCCACCCTGCCCCAGGCCTACCTGCGCAAGGCGGTGGCCTCGGGCCTCTCGCGGGCCGACCTCGCCGACACCTTTCCGCCTGGCCTCGCCCGCGCCCTCGGCCTCGATGAGCGCTGGGGCCTGTGCGAGTCGCTGCAGTTCCTGCACCACCCTGGGCCCGACACCTCGATGGCCGCCCTCGAGGACCGCAGCCATCCGGCCTGGCAGCGGCTCAAGGCCGAGGAATTGCTGGCGCAGCAGCTCTCGCAGCTGCAAAGCAAGCGCGAGCGCGATGCCCTGCGCGCGCCGGCGCTGAAGGTGGCCAAGGGTGCGGATCGCCCCCTGCCCGAGCAGCTGTTGGCGGCCCTCCCTTTCCAGCTCACGGGCGCGCAGCGCCGGGTGGTGGAAGAAATCGCCCGCGACCTCGCCCGCGAGGTGCCGATGCACCGCCTGCTGCAAGGCGACGTGGGATCGGGCAAGACGGTGGTCGCCGCGCTGGCTGCGGCCGTTGCGATCGAGGCCGGCTGGCAGTGCGCGCTCATGGCGCCGACGGAAATCCTCGCCGAGCAGCATTTCCGCAAGCTCATTGGCTGGCTCGAGCCGCTGCTCGCGCCGCGCGGCCAGCGGGTGGCCTGGCTCACCGGCAGCCAGAAGAAGAAGGAGCGCGGGCAGATGCTGGAACTCATCGCCAGCGGCGAGGCCGCCCTGGTGGTGGGCACGCACGCTGTCATCCAGGAGCAGGTGCAGTTTCGCCGCCTGGGCCTGGCGGTGATCGACGAGCAGCATCGCTTCGGCGTGGCCCAGCGCCTGGCCCTGCGC
>CAZCTU010000310.1:0-2593 GCA_964501495.1 uncultured Ramlibacter sp. | reverse complement strand
ACTGGTCGAAGGTCTTGCGCTGGTAGGCCTTGACCACATCCGAGACGAACTGCTCCGCATGGATGTAGAGAACCTTGGCGTTGGGGCGGTCGGACAGCAGCCGGTTGCCCACCGCGTGGACCAGGTGGGTCTTGCCCAGGCCCACGCCCCCGTAGATGAAGAGCGGGTTGTAGAGCTGCCCTGGCGAACTGGCGACGTGCAGGGCCGCGGCGCGGGCCATGCGGTTGGCGCTGCCCTCGACCAGGGTGTCGAAGGTGAGCGCGGTGTTGAGGCGGTTCTTGAAGCCACCCTGGGCCGGGTCGTCCGCCAGGTCGGTGGGTTCGGAGGCGGCCGGGGTTTCTGCCGGCGTGGCCGGCATCGCAACACGGGCGGGGGCTTCACGGTGAGCAAGCGCCAACTCCAGGGCAACCGGCTGGCCGTAGAGGCGCTCCAGCAGGGCGGAGATCCGGCCGGCGTACTGGGCCCGGATCCAGTCCAGCTTGAAGCGGTTGGCGACGAAGAGGGTGACCTTGGAAAAGTCCTCGCTGACCTGCGCGGCCAGCGGCTTGATCCAGGTGACGAACTGCTGTTCGGGCAGTTCCTGGGCCAGCTGCTCGACGCAAGTCTGCCACAGGCTGTCGCCTGCGCCGAGGGGGTTTTCGGGCTCTCCGGGCAGGGAGTCTTGACGGGAATCCAGGGTCATTGCCGGGAGCGGGAGTTGTGGATAGCTGGCATGGGCGAAAGCGGCGGAGTCTAGTTTATTCAGAACTTGTCCACAAGCCGGGTTTGCGGAGATTCCGCAGCCGGAAACCGGGCATCCTTGCTGGATTGACAGATTTCCGCGATAATGTCGGGTTCCCCGGACGCAACCGTCCGATCCCTATCCTCATCTTGGTCAAGAGATCATGAAACGTACCTACCAACCTTCCAAAGTGCGCCGCGCCCGCACCCACGGCTTCCTGGTCCGCATGAAGACCCGCGGTGGCCGCGCTGTCATCAACGCGCGCCGCGCCAAGGGCCGCAAGCGTCTGGCCGTCTAAGGGTCGACAGGCCCTTGCAGCGGCTCCAGCAGCGAAAGCAGTTCGAGGCCGTGCTGGCAGGTGCCACAGTGGCCCGCACGGCGCATTTCGCACTGCACCGCTGCGCGCTGGACATCACAGGGCCTGGGTCCGAAGGACCGCAGGCCCTGTTTGCCGTCCGGGCGCCGTGGATCGGGGCCATGGTCCCCAAGCGCTGGGCCAAGCGGGCCGTCACCCGCAACACGATCAAACGCCAGATCTACGCCGTGGCCCGGGAATGCGCCAGCCTGCCTGAAGCCGCCCATGTGGTGCGGCTGCGCCATGGCTTCGACCGCCAGCACTTTCCCAGCGCCACCTCCGTCGCCCTGAAGCAGGCGGTGCGCGCGGAACTGCAGGCCCTGTTCGCGGGAGCCCGCCCATGATGCGCGCCTTCCTCGTCGGCCTGGTCAAGGGCTACCGCCTGCTGCTGTCCCCCTGGCTCGGCTCGTCCTGCCGTTTCACGCCGACCTGCTCGGTCTATGCCCTCGAGGCATTGGACCGGCATGGCGCGCTCGTCGGCAGCTCCCTGGCCGCCGCCCGCATCGCCCGCTGCCATCCCTGGTGCGCCGGCGGTGCCGACCCGGTGCCGTCCGAACCTCCCCGTCTGTTCACCCGCCTGGGCCTGGGGGCCCGCGCCGAGCAGTCCCTTCCTTCTCCTCGCAAGAAGACCTCATGAACGACATTCGTCGCACCATCCTCTGGGTGGTTTTCGGTTTTTCCATGGTGCTGCTGTGGGACCAGTGGCAGGTCTACAACGGCCGCCCCGCCACCTTCTTCCCCAACCCCGCCGCCACCGCTGCCAAGGCGCCTGCCGGCGCGGCCTCGGGCGCCGCCCCTGCGGGCGGGTCCGCGGTTCCCGGTGCCACGGCTGGCACCTCGACCGGCCCGGCCGCCGTGCCGGCGGGCACCGAAGCGGCGGCCGCCCATGAGCAGGTCACGGTCACGACCGACACCCAGCGCCTGGTCTTCGACACCGAAGGCGGCTCGCTGGTGCGCGCCGAGTTCCTCAAGCACGCCGCGGATCACACCGCCGGCCGCAAGGAAGACCCGCGCTTCGTGTTGCTGCAGCAGACTCCCCAGC
The DNA here is from genome assembly GCA_964501495.1 of uncultured Ramlibacter sp. Lineage (GTDB taxonomy): Bacteria > Pseudomonadota > Gammaproteobacteria > Burkholderiales > Burkholderiaceae_C > Ramlibacter. The sequence continues at coordinate 475 of CAZCTU010000310.1, read as the reverse complement.
ACACCTACGTGGCCCAGAGCGGCCTGATCGGCGGCGACTTCCCCAACCACAAGACGGTGATGACCCTGGTGCCCGGCCCGCGTGAGCTGGCCGAGGGCAGCAGCGAGCTCACGCTGCGCTTCGAGTCGCCGGAGAAGAACGGCCTCAGGCTGGTCAAGACCTATACCCTCAAGCGCGGCGCCTACGACATCGCGGTCAAGCACGAGATCGTCAACACCGGCAGCCAGCCCGTCACCGCGCAGGTCTACCTGCAGCTGGTGCGTGACGGCAGCAAGTCGGGCGAAGACTCGGCCTTCTATTCCACCTTCACCGGCCCGGCCGCCTACACCGAGGAAAAGAAGTACCAGAAGGTCGAGTTCTCGGACATCGACAAGGGCAAGGCCGAATTCCAGAACAAGTCCACCGCCGGCTACATGGCGATGGTGCAGCACTACTTCGCCAGCGCCTGGATCCTGCCCCAGGGCCAGCCGCGCGA
>CAZCTU010000309.1:0-2593 GCA_964501495.1 uncultured Ramlibacter sp. | reverse complement strand
CGGGCCGGGCCAAGTGCGAGATCGCGCTGGCCAAGGGCAAGGGCGAGCACGACAAGCGCGCCACCATCGCCGAGCGCGAAGGCAAGCGTGAGGTCGAGCGGGCGATGAAGCAGCGCAATCGCTGAAGGCCGGGACGTCCTCCCGACACGCTCCGAGATCCTTTTTGAAACCGCCCTGGCCACTCAGCGCCAGGACAGCGCCCTGCGTCAGCCCAAATCCTTGAGGGGATGGGCGAACGCCGGCCAGGGGCTCTGGAAGAACCCAGCGACCATCTCCGGGGTCACGCCCTCGATGCGGGCGGGGCTCCAGCGCGGACTGTGGTCCTTGTCCACCGCCAGGGCGCGGATGCCCTCGACCGTCTCGCTGGCCGCGCCAGTGCGGCCCAGGTGGTCGGTGCGGAAGCAGTGGCGCACCATGTCGCGTTCCATGCGCAGGTCGTCGGCGAGGCTCATGCCGCGCGCGCGGCGCACCTGCTCGAGCACCACATGCAGCATCAGCGGCGAGCGCTTGCGCAGCACCTGGGCGGCCTCCTGGGCCCAGGCGTCGCCCTGGCCACCAGCCGCCTCCAGGGCGTCGACGATGGCCTTGACCGTGGGCAGCGAGAAATGGCGGTCGATGGCGGCCCGGTGGGCGGCGAGGTTGCCGCCCTCCGCGCCTGCCTCCGCGCCGGCCTTCACGTCCCGCAGTGCCAGCAGGTCGGCCAGCACGCCCATCTCCCCGCCAGCCAGCCGCTGCCACAGCGCAGGCAGCTGGTCCGCCGGCAGCACCGCGTCCGCCAGGCCGGCGTAGCGGGCTTCTGCGCCGCCGATCACCTGGCCGGTCAAGGCCAGGTACTCGCCGACATGGCCCGGGCAGCGGGCCAGGAACCAGCCACCGCCCACGTCGGGGAAAAGGCCGATGGCGGTCTCGGGCATGGCCATCTTGGTGCGCTCCGTGGCGATGCGCAGGGAGTTCGCGCCGCCATGGCCCGAGATGCCCATGCCGCCGCCCATCACGATCCCGTCCATGAAGACGATGAAGGGCTTGGGGTAGCCATGCACCAGGTGGTTGAGGGTGTATTCCTCGGTGAAGAAGTCCTCCAGCCGCGGGTCACCGGCCAGGGCGGCTTGGTGGAAGAAGCGGATGTCGCCGCCGGCGCAGAAGGCGCCGAACGGGCCTTCGCGGCCCATGCCGCGCAGGGCCACCGCCTGCACCGCGTCGTCCTGCGCCCAGGCGGCGAGCTGGACGGTCAGGGCCCGCACCATCTCGAGCGAAAGCGCGTTGAGCGCCTTGGCGCGGTTCAGGGTGATGAGACCGAAGGTGCCGCCGGGGCCGGTGGCCCGCTCGGCCAGCACGTCGGGGTGGGAGAAAGCCGGGGTCTGGTTCATGTTCTCTGTCTCCATCCAAGCAGTTCGTTGGCCACCAGGGCGCCCAGCACCAGCCCACCGCCCACCAGCACGCGGGTGTCGGGCGTCTCGCCCGCACCCAGCCACGCCAGCAGGATGCCGAAGACCACCTCCAGCAGCGCCAGCAGCGAGACCTCGGGGGCGCTCAGCACGCGGGCGCAGAACACCGCCAGCACGCAGGGAATCGCCAGCTGGAACAGGCCCAGGAAGGCGAGCAGCCCCAGGTCGTGCGGGGTGGCCTGGAAAGGCAGGGCCAGGGGCAGCGTGGCCAGGCTGGACAGGAGCGCGCCGACGCCGACCGCCGGGACCAGGTCCACGTCTTCACCGCGGGCATGCGCGCGCTGATTCAGGGTCCAGTTGGTGGCACCGGCCACCGGCACCGCGAAGGCCACGGCGATGCCGATCCAGCCGGCCGTGCCCACCTGCCCCATCTGGCTGCCGTAGATCCAGGCGATGGCGCCGCCGGCCACCCAGATGGCGGCCCAGGTGCGCACGGGAATGCGGTGCCGCAGGAAAACGCGCGCGCCCAAAGCGGTGAGGAGCGGCCCGGTCGACATGGTGACCAGCACATTGGCCACCGTGGTCAAGGTCATCGCCAGCATGAAGGCGGTGAACATGACGCTCCAGCACAGGCCGGAGACCCAGAAGGACCGCGGCGCCTGGCGCAGGCGGGCAAAGACCGCCCGCCCCCGCAGGAGGGGCAGCATCACCAGCAGGGACACCAGAGTGAAGAAGCTGCGCCAGAAGGTCACCTCGAAGCTGGCCGCGTGCTCGAGGTGGCGGGTGACGACGCCGGCGGTGGACCACATCAGGGTCACGCCGACCATCGCCAGGACGGCGCGGGAATGCGTGAGACGCATTGCCGCCCTGCCCTTTATGCGCCTTCGCGGGAAGCGCGCTTGCGCTCGTGCTCCTTCAGGAAGCGCTTGCGCAGACGCACGCTCTTGGGCGTGATCTCGACCAGCTCGTCGTCCTCGATGAACTCGACGCCATATTCCAGCGTGAGTTCGATGGGCGGCGTGATCTTGATCGCGTCTTCCTTGCCGGACACGCGGAAGTTGGTCAGCTGCTTGGTGCGGGTGGCGTTGACCACCAGGTCGTTGTCGCGGCTGTGGATGCCGACGATCATGCCCTCGTACACCGGGTCGTTGGCCTTGACGAACATGCGGCCGCGGTCGTCGAGCTTGCCCAGGGCGTAGGTGAAGATT
>CAZCTU010000308.1:0-2597 GCA_964501495.1 uncultured Ramlibacter sp. | reverse complement strand
TCCGAGTCCTCGCAGGAGTACTCGGCGGCCTTGTCGATGGCGACCTGGGCGAAGGGAATCTGGTGGGCGCCCTTGCCGCACAGGTCCTCGTAGCTGATGCCGCTGCGACCCAGGTGCCGGTCGGCCAGGCTGGCCAGGCCATGGGGCTTGTGCACCTCCAGCACATAGCTTTGCAGCATGGTGTCGTGGACGTAGCCCTGCACCTCGATGCCGTGGTTGGCGAACACGTGGCGGTCGTACTTCACGTGCTGGCCCAGCTTGTGGCGGGAGGGGTCCTCCAGCCAGGGCTTGAGGCGCGCCAGTACCTCATCGATCGGCAGCTGCGCGGGCGCGTCGGCATAGGCGTGGGCCAGGGGCACATAGGCGGCCGCGCCGGGCTCCGTGCTGAAGGACAGGCCGACGATGCGGGCCTGCATTTCGTCGAGGGACGTGGTCTCGGTGTCGACCGCCACCAGGTCGGCGGCCTGCAGGCGGGCGAACCACTCGTCGAACTGCGCCCAGGTGAGGACGGTGTCGTAGCGCAGGTTGCCGGCGTGGCTGCGGGCCTGGGCACCCTCGGTGGGCGGGTCGAACAGGCCGACCTGGCCCGGGTCGGAGGTGGAGGCGGGGGCGGCGCTGGCCCGGCGGCGCGGCGCGCCCTCGGCTGGCGCATCGCCTTCTTCCATCGCGCGCACCAGGCCCTTGAAGCCGTAGCGGGCGTAGAAGTCCTTGAGCTTGTCGTCCTGCGGCGCAGCGATGGCGATGGCGTCGAAGGCCGGCAGGCTGGGGATGTGTTCGGCCAGGTCGCAATCGCGCTTGATGGTGACCAGCGCACGGCCGGTGGGCAGCCAGTCCAGCGAGTTGCGCAGGTTTTCGCCCACCGCGCCCTTGACCTCGGCGGCCTTGGCGATGAGGGCATCGAGCGAGCCGTACTCGGTGAGCAGCTTGACCGCTGTCTTGGGGCCGACCTTGGGCACGCCGGGGACGTTGTCCACCGTGTCGCCGACCAGGGCCTGGTAGTCCACCATCAGGCGCGGGGGCACGCCGAATTCGGCCTCGACGCCAGCCAGGTCGCGGCGGCGGTCGTTCATGGTGTCGATGACCATGACCTGCTCGTTGACCAATTGGCTCAGGTCCTTGTCGCCGGAGGAGATGACGGTCTGCATGCCCTGGCGGGTGGCCAGCTCGGACAGGGTGCCGATGACGTCGTCGGCTTCCACGCCCGGCACGGCCATCACCTTCCAGCCCAGGAGGCCGACCACCTCGTGGATCGGCTCGATCTGCGCCCGCAGGTCGTCGGGCATGGGCGAGCGCTGGGCCTTGTAGGTGGGGTAGAGGTCGTCGCGGAAGGTCTTGCCCGGCGCGTCGAACACGCAGACCGCGTAGTCGGCCCGCACGTCCTTGCGCAGCTTCTGCATCATGTTGATCATCCCGCGGATGGCGCCGGTCGCGGCACTCGTCGGGTCGCCAGGCACCGCGCGCAGGTCGGGCATGGCGTGGAAGGCGCGGTACAGATAGCTGGAGCCGTCCACCAGCAGGAGGGTGGGCGCGGCGTTCACAGGGGCGGCGGAGTCGGGGGCCTGGGGCTCGGTCATGGCCGCGATTGTGCCTGCCGGGAGGGGCCCTGGCCGCCTCCTACAATCGTGGGTTGTAGTCCCGAACCGCACCTGCCTGCACCCGTCCGTACCTGTCCATGGCCGTCTTTACCGAAGTCTCCCCCGAAGCGGCCACCGCGTTGCTCTCGGACATGAACCTGGGCGAGCTCGCCGAGCTGCGCGGCATCCAGGGCGGCATCGAGAACACCAACTACTTCCTCACCAGCGAGCAGGATGGCCGCAAGCACCAATGGGTGCTGACCCTGTTCGAGCGCCTGGGCGCCGAGCAGCTGCCTTTCTACCTGTACCTGATGAAGCATCTGGCGCAGCGGGGGATCCCGGTGCCGGACCCGCAAGGCAACGCCAACGGCGACATCCTGCTCTCGGTCTGCGGCAAGCCCGCGGCCCTGGTGAACCGGCTCGAGGGCCGCAGCGAACTCGCACCCGGTCCGGCCCATGCCGCCGCGGTGGGCGCCATGCTGGCCCGCATGCACCTGGCGGGCCGCGACTACGCGCGCAGCCAGCCCAATCTGCGGGGCCTGGCCTGGTGGAACGAGACCGCGCCGGTGGTGATGCCCTTCCTCGACCCCGACCAGGCGGCCCTGCTGCAGTCGGAGCTGGCCTTCCAGAACCATGTGGCGGCTCTCTCGGCCTATACCGCGCTGCCCCGCGGCCCGGTGCACGCCGACCTGTTCCGCGACAACGTGATGTTCGCCGAGCCGCAAGGCCCGGACGATGTGCGCCTGACCGGCTTCTTCGACTTCTACTTCGCCGGCGTCGACACCTGGCTGTTCGACCTGGCGGTGTGCCTCAACGACTGGTGCATCGACCTGCCCACCGGCGCACACGACGCGACGCGTGCCCGCGCCATGCTGGAGGCCTACGAGTCGGAGCGGCCGCTGGAGGCGGCCGAGCGCCAGTTGCTGCCGGCGATGCTGCGTGCCGGCGCCCTGCGCTTCTGGATGTCTCGCCTGTGGGACTTCCACCTGCCGCGCGAGGCCAGCCTGCTCAAACCGCACGACC
>CAZCTU010000307.1:0-2625 GCA_964501495.1 uncultured Ramlibacter sp. | reverse complement strand
GCGTGCACTGCAAGACCTGCGACATCAAGGACCCGACCCAGAACATCGTCTGGGTGGTGCCCGAGGGCGGCGGCGGACCGAACTACGCCAATATGTGACCGCAAGGTCCGGGCACCCGCGGGTGCCCACCCGGGAAAGGCGCCGCGTGGCGCCTTTTCTTTTGAGCCACAAAGTCGTACAGCGCCCCTGAGGCAGGAGAACCGGGGGTCACGGCTACAATGACCGGGTTGTCAGGAGAGCGCGGATGGCCCAACGGCCCTTCGCCGCCGAAGGCGCAGGCCCTCGTGTGAGAGGCCGAACGCTCAGGTACCCAGGACTGACGACGCGCCCCGGCAACGGGGCGTTTCCCTGCTGGAGAGAGGCCTGCCGCCACAGCGGTCCACCACGGACTTGCGGCGCAGCCGGCCCACCGAAGGAGCAAACCCCGCCGGGGCGAATCTCTCAGGTAAAGCGGACAGCGGGGCTCACCCAAGGCCGGTCGGACACGATCGGCCCTGGTTCGCAGCCCCGTCACCGGAGATCCGCTTGTCCTCCACCGAACCCCAGGCACCGGCCGCGCCCCTGCAGCGCACGCCCCTGCACGCCCTGCACCTCGAACTCGGCGCGCGCATGGTGCCCTTCGCCGGCTACGAGATGCCGGTGCAGTACCCCGCCGGCCTGATGGCCGAACACAAGCACACCCGCAGCAGCGCCGGCCTGTTCGACGTCTCGCACATGGGCCAGCTGCGCCTGGCCGGGCCGGACGCCGCCCTCGCCTTCGAGTCCCTGATGCCGGTCGACGTGGCCGACCTGGCGGTGGGCAAGCAGCGCTACGGCCTGCTCCTCACCGACGAGGGCGGCATCATCGACGACCTGATGTTCACCCGGCGCGAGGGCGACCTCTTCGTCATCGTCAACGGCGCCTGCAAGGCGGGCGACATCGCGCACATGCAGGCGCGCATTGGCGACCGCTGCCAGGTCATCCCCCTGCCCGATCACGGCCTGCTGGCGCTGCAGGGCCCCCAGGCGGTGACCGCGCTCACCCGCCTGGTGCCGGGTGTGGAGAAGCTGGTCTTCATGACCGGCGCCTCGTTCACCTGGGAGGGCGCCGACCTCTTCATCACCCGCAGCGGCTAAACCGGCGAGGACGGCTTCGAGATCTCCGTCCCTGGCGAGAAGGCCGAGGCCCTGGCCCGCGCCCTGCTCGCCCAGCCCGAGGTCGCGCCCATTGGCCTGGGCGCCCGCAACTCGCTGCGCCTGGAGGCGGGCCTGTGCCTCTACGGCAATGACATCGACACCCGCACCACCCCGGTCGAGGCGGGCCTGACCTGGGCCATCCAGAAGGTGCGCCGCACCGGGGGGGCCCGCGCGGGTGGCTTCCCCGGGGCCGACAAGGTCCTGGGCCAGCTCGATGGCCGCGTGCCGGTAGCCCGCAAGCGCGTGGGCCTGCAGGCCCTGGAGCGGGTGCCGGTGCGCGAGCACACCGAGCTGCAGGACACCCATGGGAACAAGGTCGGCGAAGTGAGCAGCGGCCTGTTGGGCCCCAGCGTCGACCAGCCGATCGCCCTGGCCTACGTCGACGCGGCCCTGGCCGCCAACGGCACCCGGGTGAATGCGATGGTGCGTGGCAAGGCGGTGCCGATGGAGGTCCGCCCCCTGCCCTTCGTCCCCAACCGCTACTACCGGGGCTGAAACCCGACGACACCCGGCGGAACAAGGGCCAGACGGACCGACAATCACCCCCGGCATCCGTCAAACGCCAACCCCCAGAACAAACGAAGCAACGCGAAACAGGAGAACCCCATGAGCGTCAAGTACACCCAGGAACACGAGTGGATCAAGACCGAAGGCGACGCGCCCGCGGTGGTGGGCATCACCGTCCACGCGCAGGACGCGCTGGGCGACGTGGTCTTCGTCGACCTGCCTGAAGTGGGCCGCACCTACAACGCGGGCGAAGTCGCCGGCGTGGTCGAGTCGGTCAAGGCCGCTGCCGACGTCTACATGCCGGTCACCGGCGAAGTGGTCGAGGTGAACGAAGACCTGCGGAGCGACCCCTCGCTCGCCAACAGCGACCCACTGGGCGCCGGCTGGTTCTTCAAGGTGCGCATGGCCGACGCCGGCCAGCTCGCGCCCATGATGGACGAGACCGCCTACGACGCGTTCACCAAGAACGCCTGACGCGCGGGGCCTGCGCCCTGCCGGCCGCGAGGCCGCCCCCATAACGAAGTGCCCTGACGGAGCCCACCCCATGTTGATGCAGTCCGCCCGCCCCCTCGGCGACCTGGAAAACCCGACCGAGTTCATTCCGCGCCACATCGGCATTTCCGAGAGCGACGAGAAGCACATGCTGTCGGTGATCGGCGAGGCTTCGCGCCGCGCACTGATCGAGAGCATCGTCCCCCGCAGCATCGCGCGCCGCCAGGCCATGCAGCTGCCGCCGGCGGTGGGTGAGGCGCAGGCGCTGGCCGAACTCAAGGCCATCGCGGGCCGCAACCGGCTGCTTCGCAGCTTCATCGGGCAGGGCTACCACGGCACCCACACCCCGGGCGTCATCCTGCGCAACATCCTCGAGAACCCGGCCTGGTACACCGCCTACACGCCCTACCAGGCCGAGATCTCGCAGGGCCGCATGGAGGCGCTGGTCAA
>CAZCTU010000306.1:0-2629 GCA_964501495.1 uncultured Ramlibacter sp. | reverse complement strand
GAAGGTCATGGTGCCCAGGCGGATGGGCGTGACCTGCAGGTCGGATTGGCCGAGTTGGATCGTGTTCATGGTGGCCCCAATTATCATCGGGCGCATGTACGAAGCGCGTCGCCCCTCCCGCCTTGAATCCGTGTCCCTTCGCGGCCTGCAGCACCAGGTGCGCCTGTGGGGCGAGCCGCGGTCCGGGCAGGCCCCCCTGGTGCTGGTGCACGGCTGGATGGACGTGTCGGCCTCCTGGCAGTTCGTGGTCGACGCGATGCGTGAGGACCGCTACATCATCGCCCCCGACCTGCGCGGCTTCGGCGGCACCGAGGTGCCTGGCGGCGACAACTACTGGTTCGCCGACTACCTGGCCGACCTCGACTTCCTGCTCGATCACTACGCCCCCGGCCAGACCGTCGACCTCGTCGGCCACAGCCTGGGCGGCAACGTCTGCATGACCTATGCCGGCGTGCGGCCAGAGCGCATCGCCCGCCTGGGCAACCTCGAGGGCTTCGGCATGCCCGCCAGCCGGCCCTCGCAGGCGCCGCGCCGCTACGCCCGCTGGATGGACGAACTCAAGGCCCTGCACCGCGGCGAGATGGACCTGGCCACCTATGACGACGCCGCCGGCGTCGCCCGCCGCCTGATGAAGACCAACCCGCGCCTGTCCGAGGACAAGGCGATGTGGCTGGCGCAGCACTGGGCCAGCCCCGGCGCCGACGGCCGCTGGCGCATCCTGGGCGACCCGGCGCACAAGATCGTGGGCGCGATGCTCTCGCGGGTCGAGGAGACCCTCGAGATCTACAAGGCCATCACCGCGCCGGTGCTCTGGGTGGAGGCCGCCGGCGACAGCATGGCCGCCTGGTGGAGGAAGGGCGAGTTCACCCTGGCCGAATTCCACCAGCGCCTGGCTCATGTGGCGCGGGTGCGCCAGGTGCAGGTCGAGGACGCGGGCCACATGCTGCACCACGACCAGCCCGAGGTCATCGCCCGCGAGATCGAGACTTTGTTGGCGGAAACTCCCTGAGGTTTGCGTCAGAGCGTGTGAAGCGTTGATGTAGGACGCCTCCTGCATCAAGCTCCACCTCATGCTTGATGAGGTGAAGGCTCCGACTCCTCTGCGCCCTGTCCGGCGCGTCTTCCGATGCTGGATGCTGGCGCTGCTGGCCGCGGCCGCCCTGGCCCCGGCGGTGACTGCGACGGCCGAGGCTCCCCGGCTCCACGGCCATCCGGCGCAAGGCGCCGGGGCCGGGGCCGAGCTCGAGCCCGGGGATGCCCACCTGGCCGAGCCGCCAGGGCTGGCCCATGCCGCCGGACTGGCCACGCTCTGGGAGGCCCTCTGGCACCAGAGCGGCACGCCCACCCGACTGGTGCGCTGGGAAGGCCCGGTGCGCTGGCGCCTGTCGGGCCGCAACCTGCCGGCCCACCGCGACATGGTGATGCGGGCGCTGAACGCGGTCAGCCAGGAGACCGGGGTGCCGATGACCGAGGCCGGCGCGCCGGACGAGGACGGCGCCACCGAGGGCGACGGCAGCGCCGCCAACCTGCGCATCGAGATCGTCCCCGACACCGCGCTCGAGGACCGCCAGCCCTGCGTGACCACGCTGGACTTCCAGACCGAGACCCGCATCGACGCCGCCCGGGTGCAGATGCGCGAGCGCGACGTCTACCGCTGCGCCCACCACGAGGCCATGCACGTGATGGGGGTGCGCGGCCACCCCGCCGGGCACACCGTCCTGAGCTACTTCCCGGTCAAGGTCGACGCCCTGCTGCCGCTGGACCGGGCCCTGCTGCGGGCCTGGTACTCGGCCCGCATGCGCCCGGGCATGACCCCCTTCGAGGCGCTGCCGGTCCTGGCCGGCGAATGGATGGCGCTGCAGCCGGACGCGGAAGCGGCCGCCCGGGTGCGGGACCGCTTCTTCAGCGACACGGTGGCGGAGATGCGCGCCTACGCCGAGGGCCGGGGCGACATCCCGGCCATCGTCCGCCGCTCCGGCAAGGCCACGGAGGAAGGTGTGCGGGCCGGCCGCGGCGAGATGGGCTACTTCCTGGGCGTGGCCTACCTGGAGGGGGCCACCGTGGCCGCCCCCGACCGGCAGGCCGCCCGGCACTGGCTGGAGCGCTCGGCCAGCGCCGGCAACCGGACCGCCCAGGCGCGCCTGGCGGGCATGCGCTGAGGCCGGCCCGCCGAGGGGCGGCCGCTCGGGCGCCGGGGGCGGCCCCCATGCGAAAATCCAGGGTTTCGACCGAACACCCAGGACACCCGCCCCATGGACGCAGAACAGATCAACGCGATCGGCAGCACCCTCCTCGACCTCCAGGCCCGCACCGCGGACCTACGGAGGTATCTTTGACTACGATGCCAAATCGGAACGCCTGAGAACCGTCAACGCATCGCTGGAAGACCCGGCGGTGTGGAACGACCCCAAGAAGGCCCAGGAGCTGGGCAAGGAAAAGAAGGCGCTGGACGACATCGTCCTCAAGATCCAGGGCCTGGACCGCGACCTCGCCGACAACCTCGAGCTCTATGAGATGAGCAAGGACGAGGGCGACGAGGCGGGCCTGGCCACCATCGAGGCCGACGCCGCCCGCCTGCGCGGCGACGTCGAGGCGCTCGAGTTCCGCCGCATGTTCGACAAGCCGGCCG
>CAZCTU010000305.1:0-2650 GCA_964501495.1 uncultured Ramlibacter sp. | reverse complement strand
ACCGCCCACCGCATCAACCTCACCCTCTACAAGCTCAGCTTCGTCATGGAAGGCGAGCTGGACGAACTGGTCGAGGGCCTGCTGCTGGCGCGCAAGGCCGAACAGCTCGAGGAGCTGGAAGCGGCGGGAGGCGGCGCATGACGCTCGCCCAGGCCCTCGCCCGCGCGGCCACCCTGGGTCTGGCGCGCCTGGACGCCCAGCTCCTGCTGCTGCACGTGCTGCAGCGTGGCGAGGGCGAGCGCGCCTGGCTGCTGGCCCACGACACCGACACCCTGGCGCCCGCGCAGCGGGACGCCTTCGACGGCCTGTGCCGCCGGCGCCTCGCAGGCGAGCCGGTGGCCTACCTGCTGGGGCGCAAGGAGTTCTGGGGCCTCGACCTCGCGGTCGACGCGCGCGTGCTGGTGCCCCGGCCCGACACCGAGACCCTGGTGGCCTGGGCGCTGGAGGTGATGGATGAATCCGGCGGACAGCGCGTCCTCGACCTGGGCACCGGCAGCGGCGCAATCGCCCTGGCCCTGGCCCATGCGCGCCCCGGCCTGCAGGTGGAGGCGGTGGACCGGAGCGCCGAGGCGCTCGCGGTGGCCCGTGCCAACGCCGCGCGATTGGGCCTGCCCGTCACCTTCCGCGAGGCCAGCTGGCTGGAGGGCGCGTCCACCGGGCTGGACCTGATCGTGAGCAATCCGCCCTACATCGCCGCGCAGGACCCGCACCTGGCCGCCCTCACCCACGAGCCCCTCTCGGCCCTGGCCGCAGGCGCGGACGGCCTGGACGACCTGCGCGCCATCGTCGCCGCCGCCCCGGCCCACCTGGCCCCCGGTGGCTGGCTGCTGCTCGAACACGGCTGGGACCAGGCCGAGGCGGTGCGCCGCCTGCTGGCCGCGGCCGGCTTCACCGAGGTGCAAAGCCGCCAGGACCTGGCCGGCATCGAGCGCTGCTCCGGCGGGCGATGGCCGCTACAAGCCCTGTCCGAACACCGATAATTTGGCATTGACTACAGTGCGCGAAAGCCAAGCGCGCCAGCACTCCGAGGAAACACCATGAGCGACACCCAGCAACGCATCGCCGATCTCGTCAAGAACAACGAGGTCCTCCTGTTCATGAAGGGCACGGCCAGCTTCCCCATGTGCGGCTTCTCCGGCCGCGCCATCCAGATCCTGAAGGCCTGCGGCGTGGACCCCAAGGCCATCGCCACGGTCAACGTGCTGGAAGACGACGCCATCCGCCAGGGCATCAAGGAATTTTCCAACTGGCCCACCATCCCGCAGCTGTACGTGAAGGGTGAGTTCATCGGCGGCTCGGACATCATGATGGACATGTACGAGTCCGGCGAGCTGCAGCAGGCCCTGGGCACCAAGGCCGCCTGAGGCCAGCCCCGGCCTGGGGGCGGGCGCGGCGCCTGGCGCGGGCCCGCCTCCTGCGCCCCTTCCACACAGGGCGCTCTAGCGCCTTCAGCCAGGCGCTGAGGTCGCCGCAGCGGGCGGCGACGCGGGATGCGGCCCCTCCGGCGGCTTGTCCTTGTACTCCCAGCGCCGCGCCGCGGCGAACACCGCATTCGGGTACTCCGGCCGGCCACGGCTGCCGTTGTAGCGGCCCAGCGCCATGAACAGGTTGCCGCCTTCGCGGTCCAGGTAGTGCCGCAGGATGACGCAGCCAAAGCGCAGGTTGGTCTGCATGTGGAACAGGCGACCTGCGTCACCGTCGCCGATCAGCCGGCTCCAGAAGGGCATCACCTGCATGTAGCCGCGCGCGCCCACCGGGCTCACCGCGAACTTGCGAAACCCGCTCTCCACCTGGATCAACCCCAGCACCAGGCCCGGGTCCAGGCCCGCGCGCTTGGACTCGTACCAGACCGTCTGCAGGAACTCCTTGCGCTCACGCCAGTCCACCTGCTGGCGGCTGAGGCGCACCGCCATGTCCACCAGCCAGCGCACATAGTGCAGGCGCGCGCCGGTGGTGGGGAATTCGGGCTCCGGGGGCGCCGCCTGGGCGACGGCCAAGCGCAGCGCATTGCGCACCGCGTCGGCCAACGGCTCCTCGACCTGGGAGCCGGCGCGGGCCTCAGGCAGCAGTCCAGGAATGAATCCGGGCACCAGACCCGCAGCGGCCCCGGCCACACCGGCCAGGCGCCGGACCTGCCTCGCCATCCACCCGCGCCTGTGCATATGGGTCATGGCGAGTCCGGGGGTGAATCAGCCGATCACCGGGCCAGGCCCGGGCTCAGACCTTGAGCCGATCGCGCAGGAAGGCCAGCACCTCCCCGGCAGCGACCTTGGTGGCGGCGGCGTCGCGCCGGTGCTGGTACTCGAGCTGGCCTTCCTTCAGGCCCCGGTCGGAGATGACCACGCGGTGCGGCACGCCGATCAGCTCCCAGTCGGCGAACATGGCACCGGGGCGCTCGCCGCGGTCGTCGAGCATGACGTCCACGCCCAGTGCGGCAAGCTCGTCGTGCAGCGTCTCGGCGGCGGCCTTGACCTCGGCGCTGCGGTCCATGCCGATGGGGCAGACCACCACGGTGAAGGGCGCCAGCGCGTCGGGCCAGATGATCCCGCGCTCGTCGTGGTTCTGCTCGATGGCGGCGGCAGGCAGGCGAGTGACGCCGATGCCGTAGCAGCCCATCTCCATGAACTGCGGCTTGCCGGTCTCGTCGAGG
>CAZCTU010000304.1:0-2654 GCA_964501495.1 uncultured Ramlibacter sp. | reverse complement strand
AACTGCCTGACGAGGGCTTCTGGACGCGGGTTCGATTCCCGCCGCCTCCACCAATACCCAAAATCCCAACCCTCATCGGTTGGGATTTTTTTGCCTGTTCCCCCAGTGTTGGCGCGGTTTTCGCGCCAGGCCTCGCGAGCGCCACCCCAGCGAAGTCGGCGTTTTCGCCCCTGCCGACACCTCTCTGTTCTCCGTTTTCTCTGGAGGTCACGCGAGCGTTCGCGAGGTCACTTCCTTTGCTGGCGCGGGTTTAGAGGCGGTCGGTTGTGGTTGGCAGCTCCTGTACCGGTGGCGACTCAGGATGGACGACCTGTGGGTCGCTACGCAGTAGGCTGTTCCCGGCCAGGAGCCGCCGGTCGCGGCAGTCGGGGTTCTGGCAGTCGGCGTTGCCGCGGCGGTACTCCAGCGGGCAGGCCGGCACCCAGCGCTCGAACACGCGAACACGCCGGTGGTGGCCAGGAACTCGGCGAGAAGAACAGCTGGCCGTGCGGCGTGGCCGCCGCGTGCTCGTCTCAGTGCGCATGTGCATGCGGCCGCCCAGCGTATCCACAACCTGCGGCCGCTGCCCGCCCTCGGGGTGCCGGCGTCGCCAGCAGCCTGCGTCTTGTCTCACCCATCGGGTGAGTGTGCAGGATCAGCCCAGAGCCGAGAGAGGGCAACCCCGGATTTAGGCCGACTGACCTGACGGACTGACGCGTCGGTCGCCGCGGCGGCGGGCGGCGCCGCATGCTCTGCCGGCCTCGGACGCACGTGACCGAGGCCCGGAGACACTGCGGCGCCTGCCGCGCGGACGCCGCTACGCGTGATACTTGGCGTAGCTCAGATCGAAGCGGTCGGCGTTCATCACCTTCGTCCAGGCCGCGACGAAGTCCTTGACGAACTTCTCCTCGCCGCCCTTCTGCGCGTAGACCTCGCCGACGGCCCGCAGTTCGGAGTTCGAGCCGAAGATGAGATCGGCGCGCGTCGCACGCCAGGTTTCCTTGCCTTCCTTGCGGTCGCTTGCGACGAATTCCCAGTCGTTGTCCGTGCCCGCCTTCCAGACGTTGGTCATGTCGAGCAGGTTGACGAAGAAGTCGTTGGTCAGCTGACCCGAGCGCTTCGTGAAGTGGCCGTGGCCGCGCTCGCCGTGGTTGGCGCCGAGCACGCGCAGGCCCCCGACCAGCACCGTCATCTCGGGCAGTGACAGGCCGAGCAGGCTGGCCTTGTCGATCATCATCTCCTCGATCTTCATTGCCAGCTTCTTCTTGCCGAGGTAGTTGCGGAAGGCGTCGGCCTCTGGTTCCATCACCTCGAAGCTCTCGACGTCGGTCTGCTCCTGCGTGGCGTCGCCGCGGCCGCCGGTGAAGGGCACCTCGCACGAGTGGCCGGCATCCTTGATTGCTTTTTCCAGGCCGACCACGCCGCCCAGCACGATGGCGTCGGCCAGGCTCATCGAGCCGCGCAGGCCCTCGAGCGTGTCGATCACCTTAGCGAGCATCGGCGGCTCGTTGACCTCCCAGTCCTTCTGGGGCGCCAGCGCCACGCGTGCGCCGTTGGCGCCGCCGCGGAAGTCGGACTTGCGGTAGGTCGAGGCCGAAGCCCAGGCGGTCTTGACGAGCTGGCTGACTGTCAAGCCGCTCGCGGCGATCTTCGCCTTGACCGCGGCCACCTCGCTGTCCGACGGCATCGTGCCGGCGGGGATCGGGTCCTGCCAGATCAAGTCTTCCTTCGGCACTTCCGGCCCCAGGTAGCGGATCTTCGGACCCATGTCGCGGTGCGTCAGCTTGAACCAGGCGCGCGCGAAGGCTTCACGGAAGGCCGCATGGTCGTTGCGGAACCTCTCCGAGATCTTGCGGTAGGCCGGATCGCGCTTGAGCTGCATGTCGGCGGTGGTCATGATCGTCGGGACCTTCTTCGACGGGTCCCAGGCCGCCGGCGCCAGGTCTTCTTCCTTCGGGTTGATCGGCGTCCACTGGAATGCGCCCGCCGGGCTCTTGACGAGCTCGTAGTCGTAGTCCAGCAGCAGCCGGAAGTAGTTCTCGCTCCAGCGGTCTGGCGTGTTGGTCCACGATCCCTCGATGCCGCTGGTCACCGTGTGCTCGCCGATGCCGCCGTGTTCCGCATTCGAGACCCAGCCGAAGCCGAGCGCGGCCAGGTCGCCGCCTGCCGGCGCCTTGCCGAGCGTCGACGGGTCGCCGTTGCCGTGGCACTTGCCGAAGGTGTGCCCGCCTGCGGTGAGCGCGACGACCTCCTCGTCGTCCATCGCCATGCGCTTGAAGGTCTCCCTCATGTCGCGCGCCATGCCGGCGTCGTCGTGCGGGTTGCCGCCCGGGCCTTCCGGGTTCACGTAGATCAGGCCCATCTGGATCGCGGCCAGCGGGCCTTCGAGCTGGTGCATCCCGTGCTCGGGCGAGATGCGGGTCTGCACGCCCTGGTTGACCCACTTGTCCTCCGAGCCCCAGTAGATGTCACGCTCGGGTTCGAAGACATCGACGCGGCCGCCACCGAAGCCGAAGGTGGGCCCGCCCATGCTCTCGATCGCGACGTTGCCCGCCAGGATCATCAGGTCGGCCCAGGAAATGTTCTGACCGTACTTCTGCTTGATCGGCCACAGCAGCCGTCGCGCCTTGTCGAGATTGCCGTTGTCCGGCCAGGAGTTGAGCGGCGCGAAGCGC
>CAZCTU010000303.1:0-2657 GCA_964501495.1 uncultured Ramlibacter sp. | reverse complement strand
CGCGAAGGCGCGGTGGCCCACCTGCGCTTCAACCGGCCGCAGGCGCTCAACGCCATCGACCTCCCGCTGGCCCAGGCTTTCCACGCGGCCTGCCGCGAGCTGGCGGCCGATGCGGACCTGCGCGCGGTGGTGATGTCCGGCGAGGGCCGCGCCTTCATGGCGGGGGGCGACCTGCCCTCCATGGTGGCGGACCCGCGGCATGTGCCGGCGTCTGTCATCGCCGAGGTGCACCCGGCGCTGGAAATCCTGGCCGCCCTGCGCGCGCCGGTGATCGCCGCGGTCCATGGTGCGGTGGCCGGTGGCGGGCTGGGCATCGCCCTGGCGGCCGACCTGGTGCTCGCCGCCGAAGGCACCAAGTTCACCGTGGCCTACCCGCGCATCGGCACCAGCGCCGACTGCAGCACCTCCTGGAACCTGGTCCGCCTGGCCGGTCCGCGCAAGGCGATGGAGCTCGCCCTGCTGTCCGACTCCTTCGACGCGGCCGAGGCCCTGCGCCTGGGGCTGATCAACCGGGTGGTGCCGGCCGAGTCGCTGGCCGAAGAGGCGGCGAAGATCGCGGCGCGCCTGGCCGCCGGCGCGCCCCTGGCCCTGGCCCACCTCAAGCGCCTGGTGCGCGAAGCGGCCGACAACGACCTGCACACCCAGCTCGAGCTGGAGTCGCGCCTGTTCCAGCAGTGCGCCGAGACGGCGGATTTCACCGAGGGCATCACCGCCTTCCTGGGCAAGCGCGAGGCGAAGTTCACCGGCCGTTGAGGACTAGCCTGCGCCCTTGCGCAGCGACTCCGCCATGAAGTCGACGAAGGCCACCACCCGCGCCGCCGTCTGGTGCTGCGGCAGGTAGACGGCGTACAGGTCGGCGTCGGGCATGCGGTATTGGGGTAGCACCTGCCGCAGGCGCCCGCTGGCCAAATACTTGCGGATGTCCCACTCGGCGCGCAGCAGCACGCCGTGCCCGTCCAGCGCCCACTGCACCGCGATACCGCCGTCGTTGGTGACCAGGTTGCCCCGGGTCTTGACGCTTTCCACCGCGCCCTTGCGGCCCTTCGTCATGCGCAGCACGCCCCAGGCCTCTTCGCCCTGGCGGATGCCGATGAAGTTGTGCTGCGCCAGGTCGGCCGGGGTGCGCGGCTCGCCGTGGCGGGCCAGGTAGGCGGGCGAGGCGCACAGCAGGCGCTGGTTGTCGGCCAGGCGCCGCGCGATCACCCGGGCGTCGGGCGGCGGCCCGAAGCGGATGCAGACGTCGAAGGCGTCCTCGCCGAGGGGAGGCGGGTCGGCCGACAGCTGCAGGCGCACATCGACCTTGGGGTAGCGCGCGACGAAGCGCGAGATCACAGGTCCCACATGGCTGCGGCCGAAGCCCAGGGTGGCGTTGACCCGCAGCACGCCGCTGGGTGTCGTGCGTGAGAGCCCCATCAGACGCTCCAGGTCCTCCAGGTCGCCCAGGATGCGGCGGGCATGGGCCAGGCAGGTCTCGCCCTCGGCGGTCAGGCCCATGCGCCGGGTGGTGCGCGTGAGCAAAGTTACCCCAAGTCGGCCTTCCAGCTGCGACAGGCGCTTGCTCACCGCCGGGGTGGAGACGCGCAGCTCGCGGGCCGCCGCGCTCAGGCTGCCGGCGGCGACCAGGGCGGAGAAGAACTGAAGGTCGGCTGGCTGGAGAAGTCCGCTCACCTTTAACTCCCGGGTTAACGATGGTTTGACTTTACCGTGATTGCGTCGGGCAGCTTCGGGCCTAGATTCGCCTCACGACGCCGGCCCGGCTCCGTGCCCGCCAGACCAAAACCCCCCGACAAACCGAGGAGCCCCATGAAGACCTATCGCATCGCCACCATTCCCGGAGACGGCATCGGCAAGGAGGTGATCCCTGCCGGCCGCGAGGTCATGCAGGCGCTGGCCCAGGCCTGCGGCGGCTTTGCCTTCGAGTTCGAGGACTTCGACTGGGGCGGCGACTACTACCGCCAGCATGGCCGCATGATGCCGGACGATGGCCTGGGCGCGCTCAAGGGCAAGGACGCCATCCTGTTCGGATCGGCCGGCGACCCGCACATCCCCGACCACATCACCCTCTGGGGCCTGCGCCTCAAGATCTGCCAGGGCTTCGACCAGTACGCCAACGTGCGGCCCACCCGCATCCTGCCCGGCATCGACGCGCCGCTCAAACGCTGCGGCCCGAAGGACCTGGACTGGGTCATCGTGCGCGAGAACTCCGAGGGCGAGTACGCTGGCGTCGGCGGCCGGGTGCACCAGGGCCACCCGCTGGAGGCGGCCACCGACGTCTCGATGATGACCCGCGCCGGCGTGGAGCGCATCATGCGCTTCGCCTTTCGCCTGGCCCAGTCGCGCCCGCGCAAGCTGCTCACCGTGGTCACCAAGAGCAACGCCCAGCGCCACGCCATGGTGATGTGGGATGAAATCGCGCTGCAGGTCTCCCAGGAGTTTCCGGACGTGCGGTGGGACAAGGAACTGGTCGACGCCGCCACTGCCCGCATGGTGAACCGTCCGGCCACGCTGGACACGATCGTCGCGACCAACCTGCACGCCGACATCCTGAGCGACCTGGCGGCTGCCCTGGCGGGCAGCCTGGGCATCGCGCCCACCGGCAACATCGATCCCGAGCGCCGCTACCCCTCGATGTTCGAGCC
Source organism: uncultured Ramlibacter sp. (assembly GCA_964501495.1). GTDB lineage: Bacteria > Pseudomonadota > Gammaproteobacteria > Burkholderiales > Burkholderiaceae_C > Ramlibacter. The sequence continues at coordinate 18 of CAZCTU010000303.1, read as the reverse complement.
CATCCATGGCTCGGCCTT
>CAZCTU010000302.1:0-2657 GCA_964501495.1 uncultured Ramlibacter sp. | reverse complement strand
GGCCGAATTCGCTGTCCACGGTCGTGAGGGCGGCTTCCGCTTCCTCTTCGGCCTCCTCGGCGGTGGCGGCCGTCGGGGTGGTGTTGTTCAGGAGCAGCATCTCCGCGTCGGGCGTCTGCTCGTAGACCGCCACGCCCAGGTCATTGAGCATGGTGATCACGGCTTCCAGCGTCTCCGCCTCGATCAGCTTCTCGGGCAGGTGGTCGGTGATCTCGGAGTGCGTGAGGTAGCCGCGGGTCTTGCCCAGCGTGATCAGGGTCTTCAGGCGCTGGCGGCGCTTGAGCATTTCCTCTTCGGTGAGGATGGCCTCGTCGAGGCCGAATTCCTTCATCAAGGCCCGTTCCTTGGCCTTGCTGATCTTCATGCGCAGCGGCTTGACCTTCTCGGTCGTCTCGGCGGCCGGTTCTTCGGCGAACTCGGCCTCGATGTCGGACAGGTCGTCCTCCTCGGACCCGGCACCCTTGGCGGCGGCCTTGGGCTTGCGGCCGCGCTTGGCAGGGGCCTTGGGCGGGGCGTCGGATTCGGCGGCGGCGGCCTTGGGCGGACGGCCCGGCTTCTTCTTGACCACCACTTCCTCGGCGGTGACGGCGGCAGCGGCCTTGGCGGCCTTCTTGGGCTCGGCGGCGGCCTTGCTCACCTTGGCGGTGGCCTTTTCAGCGGCGGGAGCGGACTTGGGACTGGCTTTCGTAGCGGACACGGGTTGGGCTTTCGTTGCGGACTTGGCCGCGGCCTGGGCCTTGGGCACCGCCTTCAGGTTGGCCTTGGGAGCGGCCTTGGCGGCGGCTTTGGGCTCAACCTTCGTAGAGGCTTTGGCGGGTGCCTTGACAGCAGGCTTGGCGGCGGAAGCGGGTTTGATCGCTTTCTTCGCAACGGGTTTCACGGCAGTCTTGCTGGGCTTGGCTGGCTTCTTCTGTGCGGGCATACGAGACACTCCGGAACTTCAAGATCGGCGGGACACAAGGGATACAAACAAGCGCGCCACGAAACCCGGCGCGGGGAGACAAGCTGGCGCGGAACCCGGCGAGGCCCTGTGAGAGGGCTCCCCGGGCGGGGCGGCAGCTCAGTGGCAAGGGGGGAGGGCGAACATTTGGTGTGCAGTCCTTGCGGTGAGGTGGCGGGTCGTGCGCTGAATGGCACAGTTGGCCGGGCCCGGAGGTGCTGCTGTCGCTCTTGCCGGTAGCAAACCTTACATTATACCGATGCCGCTTGCATCCGGCATCAGAAGGCCAGGAGGAGTCAGGCGCCTTGGCACCGCTTCTCAGCCCCGCTGGCGGGTCTGGGCGACCAGTTCCTTGAGTCTTTCGTATGCGCCCGGGTCAGTGCCGGCCCGCTGCGACAGGGCCTGCATCTCCTCGGCCAGCCGGGCCTGGCGCTCGCGCGAGAGGATGTGCTCAAGCTCCAGCGGGTCGGGCTCGACGCCGGCGGGCAGCCGGGCCATCAGGGCCATCGCGAAGTCGGCCTGCGCATGGCCCTGCAGCTGCTGGCGCAACGTGTCCCAGGACTGGGGCCCCTCGTCATGCAGGCGGGCGTCCAGCCAGGCGAAGAGGGGGCCATGCGGCTCGGCCAGATCGCACAGCAGATGGTGGTCTTCGTGGGACAGGCGCTCCCAGCTGGCAGCGTCGGCCAGCAGGATCTGCAACGCCCGATCGGCCCGGCCCGGCGGCAGCCGGCGCCCCGGGGTGCGGCGCGGGCGCTGGCTCAAGTTGCCACGGCTGCCGGCACCGGCTCCGCCACTTGAATACGAAGTGCTGGGAGCCCACTCCTCCATCGACGCCAGCTCGGCCGGGTCGAAGGGCTCGTCGGCAAAGCCCGCGCTGGTGGTGCGAGACCTTGGACCCGAAGTACCTGATCCGCCACTCGCGCCCCGGCCACCGCGGCCTCCCCGGCCCTGGCCGGCCCCGCCACGTCCACCACCTGCGCGACCGCCTGCAGCCGCCGGCGTCCACAGGCCGGACAGTTCCCGTGCGTCCAGCTGGCCCAGGTCGGCCAGCTCGCCCAGGAGCTGGCGCTTGAGCGCCCCTTCGGGCAGCAGGTGCCACAGCGGCTGGGCGTGGGCCAGCATGCGGGCGCGGCCCTCGGCGGTGGAGAGGTCGCAGCCCTCGCGGGCGCTGTCGATGAGAAAACGCGAGAGCGGGGTGGCCTCGCCCACGTAGCGGGAGAAGGCGTCGCCGCCGTGCTCGCGGATGTAGCTGTCCGGGTCGTGCTCGGGCGGCAGGAAGAGGAACTTCACCGTGCGCAGGTCGGTGGCGTAGGGCAGGGCGCCCTCGAGCGCCTTGCGCGCCGCGCGGCGGCCGGCGGCGTCGCCGTCGAAGCTGAAGACCACGCTGTCGGTGAAGCGGAACAGCTTTTGCACATGGTCGGTGGTGCAGGCGGTGCCCAGGGTGGCGACCGCATTGGGAAAGCCCAGCTGCGCCAGCGCCACGACGTCCATGTAGCCTTCGGTCACCAGCACGAAGCCCTTGTCGCGCAGCGCCTGGCGCGCCTCGAACAGTCCGTAGAGCTCGCGGCCCTTGCTGAAGACCGGCGTCTCGGGGGAGTTGAGGTACTTCGGTTTTTCGTCGCCCAGCACCCGTCCGCCAAAGCCGATGCACTCGCCCTTGACGTTGCGGATGGGGAACATGATCCGGTCGCGGAACCGGTCGTAGCGCTTGTCGTCT
>CAZCTU010000301.1:0-2663 GCA_964501495.1 uncultured Ramlibacter sp. | reverse complement strand
CTGGAACTCCCTGCTCAATAGCCGGCATGCCGGCTATTGAGCAGGGAGTTCCAGTCGAAGCCGGCCTCCCGCAGCCAGTAGCTCACGAGGCCGACCGCCGGCGCGAAAAGGAACAGCCAGACCACGCCGGCCACCGCCGGCGCCACCGCATAGGGCCAGATCAGGAGCGTGCGGTAGAACGTCACGCCCCGGGTGATGCGGTCGGCAAAGACCGCCAGCAGCAGGGACAGGGCGATGCCCAGGGTCGCCACCAGGGCAGAAAAGACCGCGGTCGTCTTGAAGGACTCGAGGTAGCTCTCGTCCGCGAACAGCTGGCGGAAGTTCTGCAGGCCCACCCATTCGACTGAAGTGCCGAAGGGGTCCTGCTGCTGCAGCGACTGCAGCAGGGCCTGGCCGGCCGGCCAGAAGAAGAAGACGGTGATCACCGCCAGCTGCGGCGCGAGCAGCAGCCAGGGCAGCCAGCGGGATCGGAAGTAGACGCGTTTGTCCATCGGCTGAGTATGCCGCGATGCGCGGCAGGGGCTGAAAGGGGAAGGCGCGGGCTCCGGGCTGGCCGGATCCCGCGCCTTCGATCAGTGCGCGATCAGTGCGCGATCAGTGCGCGATCAGTGCGCGATCAGTGCGCGATCAGGACTTGTTGGCCTTCTCGAAGCGCTCGAGCTGCTCGTTGCCCCGCTTGACGATGGCGTCCAGGGCTTCCTTGGCGGTCTTCTTGCCGGCCCAGACCTGCTCGAGTTCCTCGTCCTCGATCGCGCGGATCTGGACGTAGTTGCCCAGGCGGATGCCGCGCGACTTGTCGGTGGTCTTGCGGATCATCTGGTTGACGGCGGTGTCGGTGCCGGGGTTCTGCTTGTAGAAGCCCGACTCCTCGGTCTTCTTGAAGGCCGCCAGGGTGATCGGCAGGTAGCCGGTGCGCTTGTGGCTGGCCGACTGGGTGTCGGCGTTGGACAGGAAGTCGAAGAAGGCGGCAACGCCCTTGTATTCCCCGGCCTTCTTGCCCGACATCACCCACAGGCTGGCGCCGCCGATCACGGTGTTTTGCGGCGCGCCGGCCACGTCGGGGTAGTAGGGCAGGGGGGCGACCGCGAACTTGAACTTGGCGTTCTTGGCCACGTTGCCGTAGAAACCGGAGGAGGTGGTGATCATGGCGCACTCGCCGGAGACGAAGGTGGCCTCGGGCGCATTGCCGCGGCCCTTGTAGACGAAGAGGCCGGTCCTGGCCATGTTGCCCAGGTTCTCGATGTGACGCACGTGCAGGTCGGAGTTCACGACCAGGCGGGCGTCCATGCCGTCCATGCCGTTGCGCTTGGTGGCCAGCAGGGTGTTGTGCCAGGTGGAGAAGGATTCGAGCTGGGTCCAGCCCTGCCAGGCCAGGGTGATCGGGCACTTGTGGCCGCTGGCCTTGAGCTTGGCGGCGGCCAGGGCGACCTCGGGCCAGGTCGCCGGCGGCTTGTCGGCGTTGAGGCCGGCGGCGGCGAAGGCGTCCCGGTTGATGTAGAAGACCGTGGTCGAGCTGTTGAAGGGGAAGCTCATCATCTGGCCGTTGGGGGCGGTGTAGTAACCGGCCACGGCGGGGATGTAGGCGCTGGGGTCGAACTTCTTGCCGGCGTCGGCCATGACCTTGCCCACCGGGATGACGGCGCCCTTGCTGGCCATCATGGTGGCGGTGCCGACCTCGAAGACCTGGAGGATGTGCGGCGCGTTGCCGGCGCGGAAGGCGGCGACGGCGGCGGCATAGGACTCGTCATAGCTGCCCTTGAAGACCGGGACCACCTTGTAGTCCTTCTGCTTGGCGTTGAATTCCTTGGCCAGGTCATTGACCCACTCGCCGTTGACGGCGGTCATGGAGTGCCAGAACTGGATCTCGGTCTGGGCAGCGGCGGGCAGGACAGCCAGGGCGCCGGCCGAGGCCAGGGCCGCGATTGCGGCGTTTTTCAGTACTTTTTTCATCAGGGATTCCTCACAGTGTCTGGAAACGGGCGAGCAGTGCTCCATGGGAGCATCGCATCGCATTGTGACAATTGATTGTCCCGCCACCCGTCATCGGCCCGCCTCCGGGTTTCCCCCGTCGCGGCGCGGGGATGTATTCCCTTTGGTAACATCCCCTGTCAGCCGGCCCTGTACCCCTCGGCCCGAGCCCTTCTCCCCGGCTGAAGTCCGATCGCGATGAACGCCCCGACCCCCCTGAACCACCTGCTGGCTGCTCCCGACGAATCGTCGCCACGGCTGCGCGAGATTCCCTACAACTACACCTCGTTCTCCGACCGGGAGATCGTGATCCGTCTCCTGGGCGAGCGCGCCTGGGAGGTGCTGGGGCAGCTGCGCCAGGAGCGCGCCACCGGCCGCTCCGCCCGGATGCTCTACGAGGTCCTGGGCGACATCTGGGTGGTCCAGCGCAACCCCTACCTGCAGGACGACCTGCTGGACAACCCCGGCCGCCGCCGCCTGCTGGTTGACGCCCTGCACCACCGCCTGGGCGAGGTGCAGAAGCGCCGCACCCCTGACCGCGACCTGGCCCGCGACGCCCTGGTGGGCGAGCTGCTCGAGGCCGCCACCCGCGCGGTCGCCGCCTTCGACGCCGGCTTCAAGGCCATAGCCGACCTGCGCCGCAAGGCCCAGCGCGCCCTGGGGCGCCTGACCGCCCGCGACAACATCAAGTTCGC
>CAZCTU010000300.1:0-2663 GCA_964501495.1 uncultured Ramlibacter sp. | reverse complement strand
AAGGGCGGGTCCTTGCGCATCACGATGGCATCGAAGCCGGCCAGCGCATGCACCGCGCTGCGGCGCTCGGCGAACCACTCGTCCTCGGTGCCGGTGAGGGTGATCTCGCGCACCTGCGCCTCGACCCGGCCACCCGAGCGCCACACCAGGTCGCGCGGCTCGCAGGCGGCGACGGCATGGCCGCGGCGCTGGGCCTCGCGCATCATGGCGAAGGTGGTGTCCTTGTGGATCTTGAAGGACTCGAGCGGGTCGGCGACGAAAAGCAGGTTCATGCGGAGAGGTTCCCTTGGGCGCGGCGGTGCGTCGATGCGGCCCCGCGGCGGGCCGCGTCAGGCGCGCGGCCGTCCGTAATGTTGCACGAAAAGCGCGAGCGCGCCGGCGAGCAGGCCCCAGAAGGCCGAGCCGATGCCGGCGATCACCACCCCGCTGAGCGTGACGAGAAAGGTCAGCAGCGCCGCCTCGCGTCGGCCCTCGTCGGCCAGGGCGGTCGAGAGCCCGCTGGCAATGGTCCCCAGCAGGGCCAGGCCGGCGATGGCCGAGACCAGCTCCTTGGGAAAGGCGCTGAGCGCGCCCGCCACCGCGCCGCCGAACAGGCCGACGGCGACATAGAGCGCGCCACAGACCACCGCCGCGGTGTAGCGCCGCGCGGGGTCCTCATGGGCCTGCGGCCCCATGCAGATCGCGGCGGTGATGGCCGACAGGCACAGCGCGTAGCCGCCGAAGGGCGCGAGCAGCAGCGTGGCCAGGCCGGTGATCGTCACCAGGCGCGAGATCGGCAGGGTGTAGCCCGCAGCGCGGATCGCGGCCACGCCCGGCAGGTTCTGCGAGGCCATGGTCACCACGAACAGCGGCAAGGCCATGCCCACCAGGGCGCGGGCGCTGAATTCAGGCGCGGTGAAGACCGGCTGGGCCCATTCCAGCGGGATGGGCTGCCAGGCCATGCGGCCGCTGGCCAGGGCCTGGGCCACCCCCACCGCCAGCGTGACCACCACCGCGTACCGCGGCCACAGACGGCGGGCCAGCAGATAGGCGGCGAGCATGGCCAGCACCAGCCCCAGGTCGGTGGCGGCGGCGCCAAAGGCCTGCAGGCCGAAGCGGGCCAGCACGCCGGCCAGCAGGGCCGAGGCCAGTGCCATCGGGATGCGGTCCATCACCCGCTCGAACCAGCCCGTCGCCCCCACCAGCACGATGAGCGCGCCGCTGGCGAGGAAGGCGCCCACCGCCTCGGCCATGGACAGGCCGCCCGCCAGGGCCGCCGACGCCACCACCGCCGCGCCGGGCGTGGACCAGGCCACCATCACTGGCCTGCGCAGCCACAGCGAGGGAATCGCGGTGCACAGGCCCATGCCCAGGCCCAGGGCCCACATCCAGGAGGTCAGTTGTGCGGGGGTGGCCGAGAGCGACTGCGCGGCCTGGAACACCAGGGCCACCGAACTGGTGAACCCCACCAGCACGGCAACGAAGCCGGCGGTCGCGGCCGAGAGGCTCAGGTCACGGAAGAAGCGCATGCGTCACAGGCGAGCGCAGGCCGGGCCGCTGCGACCCCGCTTGTTCAAATCGCGACCTTGGAGCCCAGCTCCACGACCGAGTTGTTCGGCAGCTTGAGGAAGTCGGCCGCCGCGCTGGCGTTGTGGTGCATCTGCGCGAACAGCTTCTCGCGCCAGTGCGCCATGCCGCCGCCGATGGTGGGCACCACCACATCACGCGAGAGGAAGTAGCTGGTCGTCATCGGCTCGACCTGGCAGCCCTGGTCCCGCAGCAGGGTCAGGGCACGCGGCACGTCGGGGTCGTTCTTGAAGCCGTAGTTCAGGATGACTTCCCAGCAGTTGTGTCCCAGCGGCGTCACCTCGACCCGGCGGGTGAGGCCCACCCAGGGCACCTCGTGGTTGCGCACGGTGACGAACAGGTTCTGCTCGTGCAGCACCTTGTTGTGCTTGAGGTTGTGCAGCATGGCGTTGGGCACCGAGCCGGGCTCGGCGGTCAGGAAGACGGCCGTGCCCTCGACCCGCGCCGGCGGGCTGATGAAGACGGCCTCCAGAAAGCTCTTGAGCTCGATCGCGTCGGACTTGAGCGCATCGTTCATCAGCGCGCGGCCCCGCTTCCAGGTGACCATGAGGGTGAAGATGGCGCCGCCGATCAGAAGCGGGAACCAGCCGCCGTCGAGCAGCTTGAGCATGTTCGAGGCGAAGAACACGGCATCGATCAGGAAAAACCCGCTGGTGGCGGCCACGCACAGCCACAGGGGGTACTGCCAGCCGTAGCGGATGACGAAGAAGGTCAGCACCGTCGTGATCAGCATGTCCAGCGTGACCGCGATGCCGTAGGCCGCCGCCAGGTTGCTAGACGAGCGGAACATCACCACCGCCAGCACGATGGCCACGAACAGGCCCCAGTTGACGAAGGGAATGTAGATCTGGCCGGTGTCGCGCACGCTGGTGTGCTGCACGTTCAAACGGGGCAGGTAGCCCAGCTGGATGACCTGCTTGGTGACGCTGAAGGCGCCGGTGATCAGCGCCTGCGAAGCGATGACGGTGGCCAAGGTGGCCAGCAGCACGACGGGCAGCTGCGCCCAGGCAGGCACCATCAGGAAGAAGGGGTTCTTCACCGCCTCCGGCCGCTCGAGCAGCAAGGCGCCCTGGCCGAAGTAGTTGAGGGCCAGGGAG
>CAZCTU010000299.1:0-2668 GCA_964501495.1 uncultured Ramlibacter sp. | reverse complement strand
CGCCTTCTTCATCTTCTTCATCGCGGCCACCTCGATCTGGCGGATGCGCTCGGCGGACACGCCGTATTCGGCGGCCAGCTCGTGCAGGGTCATGCCGCCCGAGCCGTCGTCGTTCACCTTCAGCCAGCGCTCCTCGACGATGCGGCGGCTGCGCGCGTCGAGCTGCTCCAGGGCGGTCGCGAGGCCGTCGGTGGCCATGCGGTCACGCTGACGCGACTCGATCACCGCGGTGGGCTCGTGGCGCGCGTCGGTGAGGTAGGCGATGGGGCCGAAGGCTTCCTCGCCGTCACCCGCGGGCGTGGGGTCGAGCACCACGTCGCCGCCGGAGAGGCGGGTTTCCATCTCCAGCACTTCCTCGCGCTTGACCCCGAGCTCGCGGGCCATCACGTCCACCTGGGCGTCGGTCAGGGTCTCGCGGTGGGTGGGCGCGTCGGCCTCGTCCTTGAAGCCCTGCTTCATGGAGCGCAGGTTGAAGAACAGCTTGCGCTGGGCCTTGGTGGTGGCCACCTTGACCATGCGCCAGTTCTTGAGGATGTACTCGTGGATCTCGGCCTTGATCCAGTGCAGGGCGTAGGACACCAGGCGCACGCCCTGGTCCGGGTCGAAGCGCTTGACCGCCTTCATCAGGCCGATGTTGCCTTCCTGAATGAGGTCACCCTGGGGCAGGCCGTAGCCCATGTACTTGCGCGAGACGGAGACGACCAGCCGCAGGTGCGAGAGCACCAGCTTCCCGGCGGCTTCGAGGTCGTTGTGGTCCTTGAGCCGACGGCCGAATTCCTGCTCCTCCTCGGGGGTGAGCAGGGGGATCTTGTTGACGGCGGAAATGTAGGCGTCCAGGTTGCCCAGCGAGGGCACCATGGACCAGGGGCTGGCCACGGCCAGTCCGGTGCCAGCGGAGAGCACGGAAGGGGTCATGACGGGCTTTCCTTTCATCGATTCGGAAATATTAGCACTCATGAGGGGAGAGTGCTAAGCGCCTGCCCGACCCCGCCATCCCGGAGGGGTTGCCCCGGCCCGGGGGGGAGGGATGAACCCTTTTTTATGAGTGTTGGCCCTGGGCGCCGGGGCGCAGCCGGGCCGCCAGCCGGCTCAGGACGAACAGGGGACCGATCCAGAGGTACTGCAGGTCCTCGAAGAAGGAGGGCTTGCGGCCCTCCACCTTGTGGCCGATGAACTGGAAGATCCAGGCCACGACGAAGATCGCCGCCGAGACCGGCAGCACCCGTTCGCCCAGGGCGTGCACCCCCGCCAGGCCCAGGCCCGACAGGGCGGCCATGGCCGCGGCAAAGCCCAGGGACAGGCGCAGGTAGTAGACCAGGCTGGCCGCCACGAAGACGTAGGGCACGGCGGGGTGGATGGACGCCAGCAGCCCCAGCAGGCTGAACATGATGGCCGGAATGGCCACCAGGTGGATCGCCTCGTTGGTCGGGTTCCGGTGGCTTTCGCCGTAGTGGGCCAGCAGCTGGTCCACGCGGCGCGCGGGCGCGGACGAGGCGTCGTTGGCGGCGTCCGGGGTGAGGTGAGGGGTGTCCATGGCGTGTCTCCTTGTTCTTGGCGCGGGGCCGGCCTGTCCCGCCGGGCTTCATCCACAATGGCCCTCAGACCCGTGTCCAGCCCGAGGAGCGAATGATGGCCCCTGGCACCCGCCTCCACAAGACCTCCCCTACCCGCATGATCGCGAGCCTCACCACCACCTTGCCCACCGAGGAAGAAGCCCAGGCCCTGGCCCGCGGCCTGGTGGAGGCGCGCCTGGCCGCCTGCGTGCAGGTCGAGCCGGGGCTGCAGTCGCATTACCGCTGGCAGGGCCAGGTGCAGGCCGATGCCGAGGTGCGGCTCACGGTGAAGACGGTGCCCGAGGCGCGGGCCGCGGTCGAGGCCTTCGTCGGCCGGTACCACCCCTACGAGCTGCCGCAGCTGCTGTGGCAGGAGATGGAGGCAAGTCCGGCCTATGCCGGCTGGGTGCGGGCCGAGGTGACCGTGCCAGGCCCCGAGGAGCCCGCCGGGCCGGCGGCCTGATTCCGCGGCGACACGGACCGCCGGATCACCTCGCTACGCGCCTGCCCTCGCCGGCTCGTGCCGGCAATCAGCACAGAGGGTCTCAGCGGACCTGCAGGCGCGGGCCCGACGCGGCGGGCAGGACCTCGCCCACCACCGCCGCCTGGCCGAAGCCGTGCCGGCTGAAGGTGGCCAGCACCGCGTCGACCGCCTCGGGGGCGCAGGACACGAGCAGGCCGCCGCTGGTCTGCGGGTCGGTGAGCAGGGCCTGGCGCACCGGGTCGAAGCCCGCGGGCAGGCCCACCTCGGCGCCGTAGCCCGCCCAGTTGCGGCCGGAGGCGCCGGTCACCATGCCGGCGCGGGCCAGGTCCTCGACGCCGGGCAGCAGGGGCACCCGGTTCCAGTCGATCGCCACCGTGAGCTGCGCGCCCCGGGCCAGTTCGAGGGCGTGGCCGGCCAGGCCGAAGCCGGTGACGTCGGTGAGCGCGTGCACGCCGGCCAGGGCCGCCAGCTCGGGGCCGGGGGTGTTGAGCCGGGTGGTGGTCTCGATCATGCGGGCGTAGCCCTCGGCATCGAGTTTCTCTTTCTTGAGGGCGGCCGAGAGCACGCCCACGCCCAGGGGCTTGCCCAGGACCAGCTTGTCGCCGGCGCGGGCGTCGGCATTGCGCTTGAC
>CAZCTU010000298.1:0-2674 GCA_964501495.1 uncultured Ramlibacter sp. | reverse complement strand
ACCGCCGCTCCGCGCCATGACCGCCCCGTTGCACGCCGACTTCAGCCACCCTGTTCGCATTTACTGGGAAGACACCGACGCCGGCGGCATCGTCTTCTACGCCAACTACCTCAAGTTCTTCGAGCGCGCCCGCACCGAGTGGCTGCGGTCCCTGGGCCTGGCCCAGTCCGCGCTGCGCGAGGAAACCGGCGGCATGTTCGTGGTGAGCGAGACGCAGGTGCGCTACCTGCAGCCCGCCCGCCTGGACGACGTGCTGCGGGTCACCGCGCGCCTGGAGGAATCCGGCCGCGCCTCGTTGGCGATCCTGCAGCAGGCCTTCGCCGAGGACGGCCGCCTGCTGGCCGAGGGCCGCATCCGCATCGGGTGGGTCGACGCCGCCAGCCTGCGGCCCGCCCGCATCCCGCCTGCCGTGCTGCAGGCTCTGCAACAATGACCCCATGAACCAAGACATGTCCATCGTCCGGCTGGTGCTGGACGCGAGCCTCGTGGTGCAGCTGGTGATGGCGCTGCTGGTCGGCGTCTCCATCGCCAGCTGGGCGGCCATCTTCCGCAAGATCTTCGCGCTGCGCCGGGTCAAGTCGCTCAACGAAGACTTCGAGCGCGACTTCTGGTCCGGCACCACCCTCAACGACCTCTACGCCGCCGCGGCGCAGAACGCCCGCAACGCCGGCCCCATGGAGCGCATCTTCGCCTCGGGCATGCGCGAGTTCCAGAAACTGCGCGAGCGCCGCATCCAGGACCCGGGCGTGCTGCTCGATGGCGCCCGCCGCGCCATGCGCGCCAGCTACCAGCGCGAGATGGACGCGGTCGAAAGCCAGCTGGCCCTGCTGGCCACCGCCGGCTCGGTCTCGCCCTATGTGGGCCTCTTTGGCACGGTGTGGGGCATCATGCACGCCTTCACTGGCCTCGCCAGCCTGCAGCAGGTGACCCTGGCCACGGTGGCCCCCGGCATCGCCGAGGCGCTGGTGGCCACCGCCATCGGCCTGTTCGCCGCCATCCCGGCGGTGACCGCCTACAACCGCTTCGCCCGCGACATCGACCGGGTGTCCATCCAGCTGGAGACTTTCATCGAGGAGTTCTCCAATATCCTGCAGCGCAACGTGGGCGCACCCGCGCCGGCGCACGCCGCACCGGGACGCTGAAGGCCATGCCGGGCGTCGTCCACCGCGGCCGCGGCCGCCGCACGATCAACGAGATCAACATGGTCCCGTTCATCGACGTGATGCTGGTACTGCTGATCATCTTCATGGTGACCGCGCCCCTCATCACGCCCAGCCTGATCGACCTGCCCAGCGTCGGGAAGGCCAACCGCCAGCCCGACACCAAGCTGGAGGTGGTGATCAACAAGGACGAGTCCCTGGAGCTGCGCGCCTCCACCGCTGCCGGTCCCGGCGCCGTCGCCCAGCGACTGGCCCTGGCCGACCTCTCGGCCCGCGTGCTGCAGGCCCAGGACGGCCAGGCTGCCGGCAGCGTGGCAGTCGTCATCAGCGCCGACCGCAGCGTGAAGTACGAGTCGGTGGTCAGGGTGATGGACACCCTGCAGCGCGCCGGCGTGCAGCGGGTGGGTCTGTCGGTGCAGCTGGCGCCCTGAGCGGCCGGCCCCCCTTCACCCACCCCGCCCACCGGAACCCGCCATGCCCCTGCAGGCCGCCGCCGAACGACTGGAGTTCACGCCGCCGCCCGAGCCGCGTCCGCTCGCGGCCATGGGCCTGGCGCTGCTGGCGCACCTGCTGCTCGTGGGCGCGCTGGGCTGGGGCATCACCTGGAACAAGGACCGCGAGGTGACCGCCGAGGCCGAGATCTGGTCTGCCAACGTGCAGCTGGCGGCGCCGGCCCTGGTCGAGACGCCCCCTCCCCCGCCGCCCGAGCCCACGCCAGCGCCGGCGCCGGTGGTCACCCCGCCCGCCCCGCCTCCGCCCCAGGTGAAGGACGCGGCCATCGCGCTCGAGCGCGAGAAGGAGCAGCGCCGCAAGCAGGAAGAAAAAGAGCGCAAGGCGCAGGACAAGGCGAAGAAGGAGCGCGCCGAGAAGGAGGCGCGCGAAGCGGCTGAGAAGAAGGCAGCGGAGAAAAAGGCCACGGAGCGGCAGGCCGCCGAGAAGAAGGCGGCAGAGAAGAAGGCCGCAGAAAAGGCCGAGAAGGACCGCCGTGCCCGCGAAGAGGCCGAGGCCCGGCGCACCGAGCAGCTGCGGGAAGAGAACCTCAAGCGCATGCAGGGCCTGGCCGGCGCGAGCGGCGGGCCCACGGCTACCGGCAACGCGCTCAAGTCCTCCGGCCCCAGCACGAGCTACGCCGGCCGCATCCAGGCCAAGGTCAAGCCCAACATCGTGTTCACCGAGGACGTCGCGGGCAATCCGGCGGCCGAGGTGGAAGTGAAGATGGCGCCCGACGGCACCATCACCAGCCGGCGCATCACCAAGTCCAGCGGCGTGAAGGCCTGGGACGAGGCGGTGCTGCGCGCCCTGGACCGCACCGAGGTACTGCCCAAGGACGTGGACGGGCGGGTGATCACGCCCCTCCTGATCGAGTTCAAGCCCAAGGGGCTCTGAACCCGGTCCGCTGCTTCAGCGGAAGGTGCGCCGCACCGGCGGCTTGAAGCCGGGGGCGCGCGGCTCGAGGTGACGGAAGGTGATGCGGCCCTTGTTCAGGTCGTAGGGCGAGAGCTCGAGAGAGACCT
>CAZCTU010000297.1:0-2682 GCA_964501495.1 uncultured Ramlibacter sp. | reverse complement strand
TGTTGCAAACGTGCCATGGTCATGCCACCTTGATTTCTTCGCCGCTGGACTTGTAAACGCGCACGCGCTTGCCGTCAGCCAGCTGCTTGATGCCCACGCGATCGGCCTTGCCCGTCGCGGCGTTGAAAATCGCCACGTTGGACTGGTGAATCGGCATGGCTTTTTCGATGATGCCGCCGTTGGTGCCCTTCATGGGGTTCGGCTTGGCATGCTTCTTGACGAGGTTGATACCGTCAACCACCACATGCGAATCGTCGGCACGCAGCGACACCTTGCCGCGCTTGCCTTTGTCACGACCGGTGATCACGATGACTTCGTCGCCTTTGATAATCTTGTTCATGGCGCGTCCTCTTTAGAGCACTTCGGGAGCCAGGGACACGATCTTCATGAACTTCTCGGTACGCAGTTCACGCGTGACCGGGCCGAAGATGCGGGTGCCGATGGGCTCCAGCTTGTTGTTGAGCAGCACGGCGGCGTTGCCGTCGAACTTGACCAGGGAGCCGTCGCCACGGCGGATGCCCTTGGCGGTGCGGACGACCACAGCGCTGTAGACCTCGCCCTTCTTGACGCGGCCACGCGGAGCGGCTTCCTTGATGGTCACCTTGATGATGTCGCCCACGCTGGCGTAGCGACGCTTGGAGCCACCGAGCACCTTGATGCACAGGACGGACTTCGCGCCCGTGTTGTCGGCGACTTCGAGCCGGGATTCAGTCTGGATCATTTCAAATAATTCCCAACTTGTACCCGCGGAACCCGAAGCCGATGGCTTCTGGAAGGACCCCGCAGGTCAGTCTTGGGCCTGTCGTCACCGGGGAACTTCAGGAAGGAAACCCTCCTGGAAACCCGCTCCGGATCCGCATAGGCAGATGTCTCGCCAAAAAAGAGGCGAGCCCGCGATTATGACCGATCCGCAGGTTCTGTCAAGCAGCTGAGGAGCCGGAATTCGGGAGGAAAGTGGATGCACTCTTGTTTGCGCGCGCTCACTTCCGCTCAATCCCCTTCGCAGCCATCGCCCCGCCTGTCTCCAGAACACCACGCCGGGCCCGGTCCGAGGGCCGGTCCGCCCCGGCTAGACTCGCCGGATGACCTCCGCCTCCCTCTCCCTCCCCCTGTCTTCCGACCGCCCCCTGGCCTTCATCGGCGGGGGCAACATGGCCAGCGCCATCCTGGGGGGACTGATTCAGCGGGGCCTGCCCGCGGTCGCGGTGCGGGTGGTCGAGCCCTTCGAGGAAGCCCGCCAGCGCCTGAAGTCCAGCTTCGGCGTCCAGGCCCAGGCGGCTGCCGGCCCGGAGCTGGCGGGCGCGGCCCTGGTGGTGTGGGCGGTCAAGCCCCAGACTTTCAAGGTGGCCGCCGCGCAGGTGGCGCCGCACCTGGCAGGCCCGGCCGGAACGGACGGATCCGGCGCCGCCCTGCACCTGAGCGTGGCCGCCGGCATCCGCTCGGACAGCATCGCCGCCTGGCTGGGAAGCCAGCGGGTGGTGCGCTCCATGCCCAATACGCCCGCCCTGGTCGGCCAGGGCATGACCGCCCTGTTCGCCCGCGAGGCGGTCAGTGCCGCCGACCGCGCCCTGGTGGAGGCGGTGATCGCCCCGACCGGGGACTACCTCTGGGTCGGCCAGGAGAGCCAGCTCGACGCGGTGACCGCGCTCTCGGGCTCCGGTCCGGCCTATGTCTTCCTGTTCCTGGAAGCCATGATCGAGGCCGGCACCCAGATGGGCCTGGAAGCGGAACAGGCCAAGCGCCTGGCGATTACCACCTTCTCCGGTGCCGCGGCGCTGGCCCGGGACGCCAGCGAGCCGCCCTCGGTGCTGCGCGAGCGGGTGACGTCCAAGGGCGGCACCACCTATGCGGCGCTGACCTCGATGCAGCAGGCCCAGGTGCCGCAGGCCTTCATCGCGGCGATGCATGCGGCCTGCCGGCGCGCGACCGAGCTGGGCGACGAATTCGGCCGGGCCTGATTCAGCGCAGGAAGTAGCCGGCCACCACGCCGGCGAAGACGGTCGCCCCCAGCCAGTGGTTCAAGCGGAAGGCGCGAAAGCAGCCCTCGCGGGTGCGGCCGCGGATCATGGTGAAGTGCCACAGGGCCTGGACGGCCGCCACGCCGAGCGCGAGGCCGAAGGGCAGCGTGGCGACGCGGCCCCAGAGCAGGGCCGCCCAGATGCCCAGGAACAGCGCGTAGCAGGCCATCACCACCGGCACGTCGGCCCGGCCCAGGGTGATGGCGGAGGTCTTCATGCCGATACGCAGGTCGTCGTCGCGGTCGACCATGGCGTACTCAGTGTCGTAGGCCAGCACCCAGAACAGGTTGCCCGCCAGCAAGGCCCACGCTTCGGCCGGCACCCGGCCCTGCACCGCGGCGTAGGCCATCGGAATGCCGAAGCTGAAGGCCACGCCCAGCACCGCCTGCGGCATGGAGACATGGCGCTTGGCGAAGGGATAGGCGATGGAAATCGCCAGGGCGGCGAAGGACCAGGCGATGGTGGCCGCATTGGTGGTGAGCACCAGCGCAAAGGCCGCCAGCGCCAGCACCGCGCCCACTGCCAGCGCCTCGCGGGTGCCGACGCGCCCGCTGGTCACCGGCCGGTTGGCGGTGCGCTTGACGTGGCGGTCGAAGTCGCGGTCGGCCACGTCGTTGATGCAGCAGCCCGCGCTGCGCATCAGGATGGTGCCCAGCGTGAACAC
>CAZCTU010000296.1:463-2690 GCA_964501495.1 uncultured Ramlibacter sp. | reverse complement strand
TGCACGCCGGGCTTGACCAGGTCGTCCCAGTCCTTGATGCCCTTGGGGTTGCCGTTGCGGGTGAGGAACAGCATGGTGGAGGTGGTGGGCGCGGCGTTGTGGGGGAAGCGCTTGGTCCAGTCCTTGGCGACCACGCCCTTCTCGGCCAGGAACTCGATGTCGGTGGTGGTGTTGAAGGTCACCACGTCGGCGTCGAGGCCGTCGGCCACGGCGCGGGCCTGGGCGGAGGAGCCGCCGTGGGCCTGGTCGATCTTCACGTCCTTGCCGGTCGCCTTCTTGTAGGCGGGGATGAAGGCGGCGTTGACGTCCTTGTAGAACTCGCGGGCGACGTCGTAGGAGGCGTTCAGCAGGGTCTGCTGGGCGGAGGCCAGGCCGCTGGCAGCCAGCGCGGCGGAAGCGATGAGGAGCTTGAGGGTGTGCTTCATGGGGATCCCTGTTTGTCTGTGGCGGTGATGGCCCGCCGTTGTGCCTTTTGTTGGCGGCCGGGCATATGGAACGCGGGAATTCTCCTGTTTTGGTTATGAAATCCCAACAACCGAGTTGTTGTTTGCATATTCCTGATCCGAATCTGGCAGCGAAAGGCCAGCGGGGAACGATGCAAACCGGCCCAGGCCGGGCGGCCTAGAGCAGCGGACGGAGGGCCCCGGCCGCTTCCTGCATGGCGGGCAGCAGATCCCGGCGCAGCCGGGCCGGCTCGGGGCCCGTCGCGCTCACGACCACATTGAGGGCGGCCAGGGTGTCACCCCGGGCATCGCGCAGCGGCACGGCCAGGGCGTGAACGCCCAGTTCATGGGTCTGATGGGCCTCGCAGAAATCATCGGCACGGATTTGCGCCAGCCGGACGCGCAAGGCCTCCGGCTCGACCACGGTGTGCGGCGTCAGCCGGGTCAGCCGCCGGTCCGCCAGCCATTCGGCGAGCCCTGCGTCGGAGAGCGAGGCCAGCAGCACCAGGCCCGTGGAGGTGGCATGGGCCGGCAGTCGGGCGCCCAGGTGCACCCCATAGGCCAGCACCCGGGTCGGGCCGGCGCGGGCGACGATCACCACCTCCTCGCCGTCCAGCACGGTGGCCGAGAGGGACTCGCCGGTTTCCATCGAGAGACGGTTGAGCGTGGGCTGCAGGAGGCGAGGCAGGCGGGCCGAGGCCAGGTAGCTGCCCGACAGGCGCAGCACCTTGGGCGAGAGCCAGAAGTGGCTGCCATCGGTTTCCAGGTAGCCGAGATGGGCCAGGGTCAGGAGGTGGCGGCGGGCGGCCGCCCGGGTGATGCCGGCGCGCTGGGCGGCCAGAGTGGCGTTCAGGCGCTGGCGCTCGGTGCTGAAACTCTCGAGCACGGCCATGCCACGGGCCATTCCTTCAATCAGGTCGGCACGGGCAATGGCGGGCTTGGATGCAGTTTTGCTCATGGGTTTGCGCGATCATCGCACAAAGCGCGCGGTGATCGCGCAGCGACCGATCCGGGCTGAAGAGCTGCACCAGCCAGCCTCCTATTCTCCGAACCCAAGGAGACACCCATGAGCACCACCCGCACCCAAGTCGCGATCATCGGCGCCGGCCCCTCCGGCCTGCTGCTCGGCCAGTTGCTGCACAAAGCCGGCATCGACGCCGTCATCCTCGAGCGCCAGACCGGCGACTATGTGCTCGGCCGCATCCGCGCCGGCATCCTCGAGCAGGTCACCGTCGACCTGATGCGCGAAGCCGGTGTGTCGGAGCGCCTGGACAAGGAAGGCATCGTCCACCACAGCATCGAGCTGGTCTTCGGCGGCAAGCGCCACCCGATCGACGTCACCGGGCTGACCGGCGGCAAGGTGGTGACCGCCTATGGCCAGACCGAACTCACGCGCGACCTGATGGAGGCCCGCGCCGCCGCCGGCCTGACCACCGTCTACGAGGCCCAGGACGTGCAGCTGCACGATTTCGACGGCGCCAAACCCCGGGTCACCTACTCCCATGGCGGCCAGACCCACACGCTGGAGTGCGACTTCATCGCCGGCTGCGACGGCTTCCATGGCGTGGCCCGGGCCACGGTGAAGGACCGCGTCACCGAGTACGAGAAGGTCTACCCCTTCGGCTGGCTGGGCCTGCTGGCCGACACCCCGCCGGTCTCGCCCCATGCCATCGTCTACGGCAACAGCGACCGCGGCTTCTCGCTGTGCTCCATGCGCAGCATGACCCGCTCGCGCTATTACCTGCAGGTACCGCTCACCGACAAGGTCGAGGACTGGAGCGACG
>CAZCTU010000296.1:0-453 GCA_964501495.1 uncultured Ramlibacter sp. | reverse complement strand
CCCTTTTGGCTGGCTGGGCCTGCTGTCAGACACGCCGCCCGTGCACCACGAACTCATTTACGCCAACAGCTCGCGCGGCTTTGCCCTGTGCTCGCAGCGCAGCAAGACCCGCAGTCGCTATTACCTGCAAGTGCCGCTGACCGACAAGGTCGAAGACTGGAGCGACGAAGCCTTCTGGGGCGAGCTGCGCAACCGCCTGGACCCCGAGGCCCGCGACCAGCTGGTCACCGGCCCCAGCATCGAAAAAAGCATCGCCCCGCTGCGCAGCTTTGTGACCGAGCCGATGCGCTTTGGCCGCATGTTCCTGGCCGGTGACGCCGCCCACATCGTGCCGCCCACCGGCGCCAAGGGCCTGAACCTCGCCGCCACCGACGTGAAGTACCTCTCGGGCGCGCTGATCGAGTTCTTCAAGGACAAGAGCAGCCAGGGCATCGACACCTACTCCGAGCGCTG
>CAZCTU010000295.1:0-2706 GCA_964501495.1 uncultured Ramlibacter sp. | reverse complement strand
CCCTGGTCCCCGAGTTCTCCCGCAGCTACCTGCAGCAGCTGCTGGAGGAGGGCGCGGTGCGCCTGGGCGGCCAGCCCGCCACCCGCAATGCGCAGAAGGTCGTCGCAGGCCAGCGTGGCGAGGTGGAGTTGCGCGCCACCCCCCAGAGCCAGGCCTTCGTGCCCGAGGCCATGGACCTCACCGTGGTCCACGAGGACGAGCATCTGCTGGTCATCGACAAGCCCGCCGGCCTGGTGGTGCACCCCGCGCCCGGCAACTGGCGCGGCACTCTGCTCAACGGCCTGCTGGCCCGCGACCCGCGCGCCGCGTTGCTGCCCCGCGCCGGCATCGTGCACCGGCTGGACAAGGACACCGGCGGCCTCATGGTGGTCGCGCGTGATCGCCAGACCATGGACGCCCTGGTCAAGCTGATCGCCGCCCGCGAGGTCTCGCGCCAGTACCTCGCGCTGGCGCACCGGCCGTGGCAGGGGCCGGCCCGGCGCGAGGTCGAGGCGCCGATCGGCCGCGACCCGGCCAACCGCCTGCGCATGGCGGTGGTCGACCTGGCCCGCGACAGCGGCAAGGCGGCCGCCACCCTATTCGAGTGCCTGGGCAATGGCGGGCGGCCCGCCGGGGAGGGCGGGGCCGCGCGTGACGAGGCGGGCTGCCTGGTCCGCGCCACGCTGCGCACCGGCCGCACCCACCAGATCCGGGTCCACATGGCCCACCTGGGCCACCCCCTGGTGGGCGATGGCCTGTACGGGGGCGCCCCCGCCGCCGGCCTCGTCCGCCAGGCCCTGCACGCCTACCGGCTGGCCTTCGAGCACCCGGTCACCGGCGAGCCGCTGGCCTTCGCCAGCGCGCCGCCGCCTGACCTCGCCGCCGCCCTGGACGCCTGGGGGTTGGCCGCAGGCCCTGGGCTACAATGACCCGGACCTGTTCCAAGGCCCCGGAGAGGGACTGAGACAGGCCTTCCGCAGCCGGTCCGCCCTCGTGCGCCGGCCCTTCCGGTTCGCATCCGGTCCGTGGTCGCGCCGCGGGCCGCTGGGCCTGGCCCTCCGGGCCGCCGCGACCGGTCGCTTCTCCGGCTTTTCCTTCGACACGACAAGATGAACACCTCGGATGCCAAGCGCGTCCTGGAGACGGCCCTGATCTGTTCGGCCCAGCCGATGACGCTGCGCGACATGCGCACGCTGTTCAACGACGAGCTCGGTGCGGACACGCTGCGAAGCCTGCTCCAGGATCTGCAGGACGATTGGGCGCAGCGCGGCGTCGAGCTGGTGAGCGTGGCCACCGGCTGGCGCTTCCAGAGCCGTCCCGAGATGCGCGAGTACCTCGACCGCCTGCATCCGGAGAAGCCCCCCAAGTACACCCGCGCGGCGCTGGAAACCCTGGCCATCATTGCCTACCGCCAGCCCGTCACCCGGGGCGACATGGAGGACATCCGTGGCGTCACCATCAACAGCATCATCCTCAAGCAGCTCGAGGATCGCGGCTGGGTCGAGGTGATCGGGCACCGCGAAGCCCCCGGCCGGCCCTCGCTGTTCGCCACCACCCGCCAGTTCCTCGACGACCTGGGCCTGTCCTCGCTGGACCAGCTACCCGCCCTCGACCACCCGGCCGCCCACGCCCAGCTCGCCGCCGCGCTGGCGGGCGAAGAGGGCCTGCAGCCCTCGCTCGGCCTGGAGGCCACCGAGGCGGAAGCGCCTGCGCCGTCCCCGTCTGAAGTCCTGGAAGACGGCCAGGCCGAAACCCCGATCGATTCCGGCGCTTTTGCTGCCGCGGGGGCGGCCGAAGAGGCCGAGGCCGACCTGCTCACGCTCGACACCCCTGCGCCCATTGACGCCGCGCAGACGGCCGAGCCCTCCGGCGACCTCGCCCTGGCCGACATCGCGGAGGCTGATGCCGAAGGCTTTGCCGACCCGGCCGCCTCCCTGCCCGACGCCGACGGCCCGGCCCCTGGCGACGCCGCCGCCGACACCGATCCCACTGCTCCCCAATGAACGACATTTCCCCCGACCTGCCGGACCCGCACGACGACGAGTTCGACGAGGACCATGACGAGGCGCAGGCCGCGCCCGCCAAGCCTGCCGCGCCGGTCGAGCCGATCCGCTTCGAGGACGTGGTCTCCGGCCAGTTCGACAGCGTCGGCGACGAATCCCCCGAAGAGGCCCAGGGCAAGCGCGTGCTGCTGCCCCAGGCCGACACCCCCAAGCTGCACAAGGTGCTGGCCCAGGCCGGCCTGGGCTCCCGCCTCGAGATGGAGCAGCTGATCCTGGAAGGCCGTATCTCGGTCAACAACGAGCCGGCCCACGTGGGCCAGCGCATCCAGTACGGCGACAGCATCAAGGTCAACGGCAAGCCCATCCGGGTGCGCATCGCGCCGCCGCCGCCGCGGGTCATCGCGTACCACAAGCCGGTGGGCGAGGTCGTTACCCATGACGACCCGCAGAACCGTCCCACCGTCTTCCGCAAGCTGCCGCGCGTGCAGCACGGCAAGTGGCAATCCGTGGGCCGGCTGGACCTCAACACCGAGGGCCTGTTGCTGTTCACCAGCTCTGGCGAGTTGGCCAACCAGCTGATGCACCCCCGCTTCGGCCTCGAGCGCGAGTACGCCGCCCGGGTGCTGGGCGCCCTGAGCAACGAGGAGAAGGAGCGGCTCCTCTCCGGCGTGAAGCTCGATGACGGCATGGCCCAGTTCGGCGCCATCGAGGACGGCGGCGGCGA
>CAZCTU010000294.1:0-2706 GCA_964501495.1 uncultured Ramlibacter sp. | reverse complement strand
CATCGTCGCCTTCCCCAACTTCGCCCACTGGCCCAACCGCCTCGCGGTGCTGCGCGGTCGCATGCCGGTCACCCGGCGCCTGCCCTACCAGTGGTACGACACGCCCAACATCCGGGTGGGCACCTTCAAGGACTTCGAAGTGCTGGCGACCAAGAACCGCCTGTCCATCCTCGACGCCTTCGGCCTGCAGGACGGCCAGGAGGTGCGTTTCCTGCCCAACGCCCGCGCCTCCACCGCGGTGTTCCGCTTCGAGCGGGGCTGAGGTGGACCCCATCCCGCGCCGCGAGGCCCTGGCCTTCTGGCTCAAGCTCGGGTGCATCAGCTTCGGCGGCCCGGCCGGTCAGATTGCCCTGATGCACCGCGAGCTGGTCGAGCGCCGGCGCTGGATCTCCGAGGGCCGCTTCCTCCACGCACTCCACTACTGCATGGTCCTGCCCGGGCCCGAGGCGCAGCAGCTGGCCACCTACCTGGGCTGGCTGATGCACCGGACCTGGGGCGGCATCGCCGCCGGCGCGCTGTTCGTGCTGCCCTCGCTGCTGCTGCTGATCGTCCTCTCCTGGGTCTACCTCGCCTTCGGCCACCTGCCGGCGGTGGCCGGCTTCTTCGCCGGCATGCGGCCAGCGGTGGCGGCCCTGGTGCTGCAGGCGGTGTGGCGCCTGGGCAGCCGAACCCTCGGCCACCCCGCCCGTGGACCCTGGCGATGGGCGATCGCACTGGCGGCCTTCGTCGCCATCGCCGGGCTGCAGATCCCTTTCCCTGCGGTGGTCGCCGCCGCGGCCTTGGCGGGCTGGTTCGGCGGCCGGCTCGCACCGGCCCAGTTTGCGGGCCCCGCGGCCCCTGCGAACGCCGCCGCCGGTAACCACCTGCCGGCCCTGATCGACGACCACACCCCGCCGCCGGCCCATGCGCGCTTCACCCGCGCCGGCCTGGCCCGCGTCATCGCCGCTGGCGCCGCGCTCTGGGCCCTGCCCTGGCTGGCGCTCGCGGCGGCCTGGGGCCGCGACGGCGTGCCCGCGGCCATGGGCTGGTTCTTCACCAAGGCGGCGCTCGTCACCTTCGGCGGCGCCTACGCCGTCCTGCCCTACGTGCACCAGGGCGCGGTCGAACAGCAGCACTGGCTCACCGCGGCCCAGATGATCGACGGCCTGGCGCTGGGCGAGACCACGCCTGGCCCGCTGATCATGGTGGTGGCCTTCGTCGGCTTCGTCGGCGGCTGGACCCGCCAGGTGCTGGGGCCCGACGCGCTGGCCGCCGCGGGCGTGCTGGGGGCCTGCGTGGCCACCTGGTTCACTTTCCTGCCCTCCTTCCTCTTCATCCTGGCCGGTGGCCCGCTGGTCGAATCGACCCGGGGCCGCGCCGGCTGGACCGCGCCGCTGGCCGCCATCACCGCCGCGGTGGTGGGCGTGATCGCCAGCCTGGGCCTGTTCTTCGTGGTCCTGGTGGCCCGGGGAGACGCCCTGGGTCCTGCAGGCCCTCTGGGCCTGGACTGGCCGGCGCTGGGCCTGGCCGCCCTGGCGCTGGCGGTGCTGCTGCGGGGCCGCCTGGGCGCCATCCCGGTCATCCTCGGCTGCGGGGCGCTGGGCCTGGGCTGGCGCCTTGTGGTCAGCGGATTAGCTCTTTAGAATTAATCGGACGCGTCCGGCGGGGCGCCTGGTCCGGCGCTACCGTCTCGGACCGGACGCCGCCGCCGGCACCGCGGGCTCCGGCCCGCCGATTTTTTCCGGAGAGACCCATGTCCCCCAGCGACGCCCCCTCCCTGCATGCCCGGCCCCTCGAGGCCGTGATGGGCGGACCGCAGGACGACGGCCTCGAGCCGATGCTGGGGTCCCAGGCCGAGTCGGCCCAGCGCTTCGCCGAGCTCATGCCCCGGGTGGTGCGGCGGGCCCTGGCCGACGCCGACGCAGCCGACATCGACCAGGCCATCGCCGACGGCGGATTCGTCCTCAACGACAGCACCGTGGTCATGCGGCACAACGCCGACAACGACCAGATCGAGTTCTTCTGCGACGTCGGCCTGCCCGAAGTCCACGCCCGCGAGGCCGCCTACCGCGCCGCCCTCGAGATCAACCTGTGCCGCAGCTACCCCGGCATCACCCTGGGCGTGCACCCGGAGTCGGGCCGCATGGTCGCCACCGTCGCCATCCACAGCCTGCTGGTGGCCGACGACGAGGTCTGCCTCAACACCCTGGAACTCCTCACCCGGCAGGTGGGCCAGCTGCGCGCCAGCGGGGCGCTCGCCCTGCAGGCAGAGGCCTAGACCCGCAAGGCGCCCAACGCGGCTTGCGGCGGCGCCTCACCCCGCGTGCCGGCAGGGGCTTGGCGAGGGCTTAAAGTCGGTCCCATGAACGCCCCCCTGCACCACGAACTGCCCGCCGCCGAGCTCGACGCGGCCCGTGCCCTGGACCAGGTCTCGCGCCAATGGGACGCGGACATCCTGCGCCAGCTCACCGACTACATCGCCGTCCCGGCCAAGTCGCCGATGTTCGACCCCGACTGGGCCGCCCACGGCCACCTCGAGACGGTGCTGCGCAACGCGGCTACCTGGGTCGAGGCGCAGAAGGTCGAGGGCCTCACGCTCGAGGTCGTGCGCCTGCCGGGCCGCACCCCGGTGCTGTTCTTCGAGGTCGCCGCCACCCGGCCCGCCGCCGCCGGCAGCCAGACGGTGCTGATGTACGGGCACCTGGACAAGCAGCCCGAGTTCAGCGG
>CAZCTU010000293.1:0-2722 GCA_964501495.1 uncultured Ramlibacter sp. | reverse complement strand
TCAAGATCCTCACCAGCGGCCTGCTGGGCGAGCAGTACATCGGCATCGAGGCCGGCGCCGACGACAAGAACCTCGGCGCGGGCGACCAGGTGTCCAGCACCCAGTCGGCCGTCGTGCTCGAAAACCTGATCGGGCAGTTCCTGTACAACAAGGCCTCGGACGCCGGCGGTGGCAGCGGCGCGAATGGCGCGAATGGCGGCGCGGGCACCGGCCTTGCCGGCAAGCCTGCCGGCGCCGGTGCTCCGGCGGCCCCCCTGAGGTAACTCATGCATTCCTCCTCGCGCTCTCTGCGCCTGCTGCGCCTTGGGGCCCTGGCCCTGGCTGCCGCATGGCTGGCGGGCTGCGCGAGCCTGGTGGGGGACGCTCGCCACCCGGCCGACCCCTTCGAGCCGGTCAACCGCAAGGTCATGGCCTTCAATGACGACCTCGACACCGCGGTCGTCAAGCCGGTCGCCATCGCCTATCGCGACCACATGCCGCGGCCGGTGCGGGCGGGCGTGAGCAACGTCCTGAGCAACATCGCCGACGTCTGGTCCTTCTTCAACAGCGCGCTGCAGCTCAAGCTGCGCCAGACCGCCGAACTCGGCGGACGGGTGGCGATCAACACGGTGCTGGGCATCGGCGGCTTGGTGGACGTGGCTTCCGAGGTCGGCCTCGACCACTACTCGGCGGACTTCGGCCAGACCCTGGGCCGCTGGGGCGTACCGGCGGGCCCCTACCTGGTGCTGCCCGTGCTGGGACCGTCCAGCGTGCGCGATGCCGCGGCCCGCTTCACCATGGACCGCTACATGGACCCGCTCACCCACATCGACCACGAGCGCGCCCGCTGGGTCATGTATGGGACCCGTGCCCTGGACACCCGCACCAACCTGCTGCAGGTGACCAGCGTGATCGATGAGATCGCGCTCGACCGCTACACCTTCACCCGCGACGCCTACCTGCAGCGCCGGCTGGCCGAGGTGGGCCGTGGCCGGCCCTCGCAGCTGCCCACCGACACGGACGACGGCTGGGACGGCCGCGACGAGCCGGCTTCCGCACCCGCCGCGCCGGCCTCGCCCGCGGCTCCCGCTTCGCCTGCAGCCCCGGCCGCACCTGCGGCCCCGACCCCGGTCTCGCCAGGGCCGGCCACTCCGGTGGACAATCCCAAGCCATGAACCGCATCACCGCCCTTTCCGCCGTCCGCCCCCTGGCGCGCCGCACCCTTCTGGGCCTGGCCGGGCTCGCCCTCGCGGCCGCGGCCCTGGTCCTGCCCCGTCCGGCCCATGCCGCCGACGAGTCGCCCGACCTGCTGGTCAAGTCCGTCTCCGAGGACGTGCTGGCGGCGATCCGCGCCGACGCCTCCCTGCGCTCGGGCGACGTCCGGCGCATCATGGCCCTGGTCGATGCCAAGGTCATGCCCAACGTGAACTTCCAGCGCATGACCGCGCTGGCGGTCGGCCCGGCCTGGCGACAGGCCACGCCCGAGCAGCGCAAGCGGCTGCAGGACGAGTTCAAGACCCTGCTGGTGCGCACCTACTCCGGCGCGCTGACCCAGATCCAGGACGAGACCGTGGTGGTCCGCCCCCTGCGCATGGCCCCCGGCGACACCGAGGTGGTGGTGCGCACCGAGATCCGCGGCCGTGGCGACCCGATCCAGCTGGACTACCGTATGGAGAAGACCCCGGGCGAAGGCTCCGGCTGGAAGATCTTCAACCTCAACGTCCTGGGCGTGTGGCTGGTCGAGACCTACCGCAGCCAGTTCGCCGCGGAAATCAACGCCCGCGGCCTCGACGGCCTGATCAACGCCCTGACCGAGCGCAACCGCGGCGGCTCGGCCGGTCCCAGCGGCACCCGCGCCCGCAACTGACGCCCCACACCACCTCACACCGCGCCATGCCCACCCTGGCCCTGCCCGCCACGCTGACCCACGCCGAGGTGCCGGCCTGCCTGCAGGTGCTGGCCCAGGCCCTGTCGGCCGCGGATCGGGAAGGACAAGGCGCCGCCCCGGCTCCGGATGCGGCCACGGGCGCCTTGCTGGCCGATGCCTCCGCCCTGCGCCAGTTCGACTCCTCCGCCCTGGCGGTGCTGCTCGAGGCGCGCCGCGCCGCCACCGCGCGCGGCCTCACTTTTTCGGTCCAGGGCCTGCCCCAGCGCCTGGCCGGGCTCGCCGCCCTCTACGGCGTCGCCGGCTTGCTGTCGACCTGAGCGGGCGTCTCCGGTGTCTTCGCTGGGGGCGACGCCGCTTCCCGGCCGGGACGAGCAGCCCAGCAGCCTAAAATGGCGGGTTCCCATGCCCGCCGCCATCTCCTTCCAATCGGTCTCCAAGACCTACAAATCCGCCCAGCGCGAGCTGCGAGCCCTCAATGGGGTCAGCTTCGACATCCAGCCGGGCGAGTTCTTCGGCCTGCTGGGTCCCAACGGCGCGGGCAAGACCACCCTGATCAGCATCCTCGCCGGCCTGGTGAAGCCCAGCGCTGGCCGCGTGGCGGTGATGGGCCATGACGTGCAGGCCGACTACGCCCAGGCCCGGCGCCAGCTGGGCATCGTGCCGCAGGAGCTGGTCTTCGACCCCTTCTTCAACGTCCGCGAGGCCCTGCGCTTCCAGTCGGGCTATTTCGGGGTGAAGCACAACGAGGCCTGGATCGACGAGCTGCTCGAAAGCCTGGGCCTGGCCGACAAGGCCGGCAGCAACATGCGCCAGCTCTCGGGCGGCATGAAGCGCCGGGTGCTGGTGGCCCTGGCC
>CAZCTU010000292.1:0-2723 GCA_964501495.1 uncultured Ramlibacter sp. | reverse complement strand
GTCACGGGCCTTGTCCAGGGTCATGGACTTTTCACCGTGATAGAAGTCGCCGTGGAACATGTGCGAGACATGGGTGCGGGAGGCGGGGCTCCACTCGGCCATGCTGTGCGGGTTCTTGCGGGCGTATTCCTTGACGGCGCGCGGGGCGCGGCGGTCGGAGTTGCCTTCGCGCAGGACCGGGTTCACCGCCGAGCCCAGCACCTTGCCGTAACGCTGGCGGATCGCCTTCTCTTCGTCGCTCGCGGGGTTCTCGGGGTACTCGGGAACCATGTAGCCCTTGGAACGCAGCTCGCGGATGGCGGCGATCAGCTGGTTCTGCGAGGCGCTGATGTTCGGCAGCTTGATGATGTTGGCATCGGGCTGCAGGGTCTTCTTGCCCAGTTCGGACAGGGTGTTGGGGACCTTCTGCGCGTCGGTGAGGAACTCGGGGAACTCGCCCAGGATCCGCGCGGCGACGGAGATGTCGCTCTCGACCACGTCGATGCCGGCGGCACCGGCGAAGGCACGCACGATGGGGAGGAACGAGTGGGTCGCCAGGTAGGGCGCCTCGTCGGTGAGGGTGTAGATGATCTTGGAACGTGCGTCGGCCACGGCTTGTCTCTTTCCTTTGTGGGGTAAGCAAAAAATGCGGATCGCGGTGCCGCGATTATGACCTCGCCGGCGTGGCGTTTCCCGGGCGCGCTGCGCCCCGCCGGGCCTCAGCCCGCGTCCTGGCGCCGCTTGCGGGGCTGCCCGGCCAGGGCGCGCTCGAGCCAGGCGCCGGGCAAAACGCGCAGGATGGCCGCGACGACCCCCATCGGCCAGGGAATGGTGCGGTGCCGCACGCCGGCGCCGATGGCGCGCACCGCCTTCGCGGCGAAGTCGGCCGGCTGCATCAGAAAGGGCATGGGGTAGGGGTTGCGGGCGGTGAGCGGGGTGGCCACGTAGCCCGGGCTGATCGTGACCACCTTCACACCGGTGCCGCGCAGCTCGGCGCGCAGCGACTCGCAGTAGCTGATGACGGCAGCCTTGCTCGCGCAGTAGGCGCCGTGCCCCGGCAGGCCCCGGATGCCGGCCACGCTGGCGATGCCCACCAGGGTGCCGCTGCCGCGGCGGCGCATCGGCTCGATGAAGGGGTGGAAGGTGGCGGCCAGGCCGACGTTGTTGGTGGCGAAGGTGCGGGCCATGGCGTCCAGGTCTTCCCGGTAGGCCGTGTCCACGCCCACGCTGATGCCGGCGTTGGCGATCACCACGTCCGGCAGGCCCTGGGCGGCCTGGCAGGCGCGGGCCGCGGCGATCACGCTGTCGACGTCGGCCACGTCGGCGCGGTAGACGCCGCAGCGCTCCGGCCCCAGGCCCTGGGCCTGCGCCCAGGCCTGCATCTCGGCCTCGCGGCGCGCCACCAGGGCCAGGCGCCAGCCCTCGCGGGCATAGCGCTCGGCCAGGGCCTGGCCGATGCCGCTGGAGGCGCCGGTGATGAAGACGAGCGGCGCGGTCATGGGGTTCACAGGCTCACAGGTTCGCGTGGGGCTCACTTGCGGCCGGCCGCGATCTGCCCGCGCACCCGGCCCTGCAGCTGCAGCAGCTGGTCGAGGTTGTCGAAGTCCATCCGGTCGGCAGTGAAGCGGTCCCTTCCCCGCAGGATCTCCACCGGCCGGTCGGTGCGCAGCTGCTCGGTCTCGGTGAAGACGTGGAGGAATTCGCTGCGGATCTCGAGCCGGGGCCGCAGGGTGCCGCCGGCGGCGGGCTGGGCCTCGCGCACCACCACCGCGTTGCCAATGAGCTGCACCTGGGAGCCGTCGCCGTTCGACAGCGCCCGCTTGGCCGTGGCCACGGTGGGCTCGCCGCGGGGGTTGAAGGAGCGGATGCGGGGCTGGTCGACCTCGAGGATGTCGCGGTCCGGGAAGTGGCGGCCTTGGCTGCCGAAAACCTCGGTCTTGAGCCGGCCCTGGGCGTCAAAGTTCTTGATCGAGAAGTCACGCAGGAAATAGTCGGGGTCGGAGCCGGGCGGGGCGCTGCCGCCCGGGCCGCCGAGGCCGGGCGTCTGCCGCGCCAGCAGGTAGGTGGCCAGGGCGAGCACCGCCATCAGCACCACCGGCAAGGAGGCGGAGATGCGGTCCCAGCCCCGGCGCAGGCCGGCGAGCAGGCTCACCGGTAGGCCTCCAGCAGGCGGGCGTACTGGCCGCCGGCCACCAGGAGCAGGTCGCAGAACTCGCGCACCGCGCCCTCGCCGCCGGGGGCACGGGTGACGTAGCGGGCGCGGGCGCGCACCTCGGCATGGGCCTGGGCCGGCGCGACCGGGAAGGCGCAGCGGGAAAGCACCGGCAGGTCGGGCCAGTCGTCGCCGATGGCGGCGGCCTGGGACCAGGTCAGGCCCAGCTCCTTCAGGCTGCGCTCGGCGGCGGGGGCCTTGTCCTCGGTGCCGTAGTGCACGTGGGCGATGCCCAGGGCGGCCAGGCGGGCGCGCAGGGGCAGGGAGTCGCGGCCGGTGATCACCACCGGGGTGATGCCGCCCTTTTGCAGCAGCTTGATGCCCAGGCCGTCCAGGATGTGGAAGCGCTTGAGCGTCTCGCCCTGGTCGGAAAGATACAGGCCGCCGTCGGTGAAGACGCCGTCGACGTCGAGGAAGGCGACGCGGATGTCCTGGGCCGCCAGCAGCAGCTCGGGGGCGAAGGTGAGGGCGGGGGTGGCGGTGCCGGCCATGGTCAGATCACCTTGGCCCGCATCAGGTCGTTGGTGTTGAG
>CAZCTU010000291.1:0-2734 GCA_964501495.1 uncultured Ramlibacter sp. | reverse complement strand
TGTAGTTCCAGTAGTCCTCCAGCGACTCGCCCTTGATGGCGAACACCGGGGTGCCCTTGGCGGCGATGGCCGCGGCGGCGTGGTCCTGGGTGGAGAAGATGTTGCAGGAGGCCCAGCGCACGTCGGCGCCCAGGGCCTGCAGGGTCTCGATCAGCACCGCCGTCTGGATGGTCATGTGCAGCGAGCCGGTGATGCGGGCGCCCTTGAGCGGCTGCTTGGCGGCGAATTCTTCGCGGATGGCCATGAGACCGGGCATTTCGGTCTCGGCGATCTTGATTTCCTTGCGGCCCCAGTCGGCCAGGGACAGGTCGGCGATGGCGCAGTCGGCGGTGGCGACAGGCTTGAGGATGGCGTTCATGCGTGCTCCAGATTCAGGTGGGTGGACCGGAAATCCACTGCGGCCTGGGAGGCACCGGGTTGGGGGCTCACCACACGGACACAGTGGGTGAGCGTCGTTGCGGGATGAAGCCCGAGCCTCGCACGTGGTGTGCTGCAACGCTCCTCGGGATGGCCGCAATTATAGGGGCAGGGTCCGGTTTCCTGCCGTCGCCGGGGCCTTGCCTGTGCAGCCGGGGCGGGCGCCGGGCTGGCGGGTGGTACAACCCCCGGATGACCCCGAACATGCCCGTATCCCCGATCGACCCCATGCTCGCCAAGGTGGCCCTGACGCTGCCCGAAGGCGAGGGCTTCCTGTTTGAACCCAAATGGGACGGCCTGCGCGCCCTGATCTTCCGCACGCCCGAGGGCGTGGTGATGCAGGGGCGTGACGGCAAGCCCCTGAACCACCGCTTCCCCGAACTGGAGAAGGCGCTGGTCGAGCAACTGCCCAAGGGCTGCATCCTGGACGGCGAGATCGTCGTCCACGGCGAAGACGGCCTGGACGCCCTGGCCCTGGCCAAGCGCATCGAGGTGCCCCAGGCGGTGATCGGCTTCCTCGCCCGCAAGACCCCCTCGGCCTTCGTCGCCTTCGACCTGCTGGCCGCCGGCGGCCGCAGCACCCTGGCCCTGCCCCTCGCCGAGCGGCGCGGCCGGCTCGAGCGGCTGCTGGGAGAGGCCCAGGCCCCGCTGCATCTGTCCCCCCAGACGGCCGACCGGGCGCTGGCGCAGGACTGGCTGCAACGCTTCCAGGGCAAGGGGCTGGACGGCGTGATCGCCAAGCCCGCCAACGGCCCCTACCAGCCCGGCAAGCGCGGGCACTTCAAGGTCAAGACCGCGCACACGGCCGACTGCGTGGTGGCCGGCTTCCACTGGCACACCGACCGCCAGGAGGCGATCGGCTCGCTGCTCCTGGGCCTGTACGACGCGGACGGCACGCTCCAGCGCGTGGGCACCGCCTCCACCTTCACCGTGGAGATGCGGCGCGCCCTGGTGGCCGAACTGGCGCCGCTGCGCGAGAACGCGCGCGCGGACCACCCCTGGCGCGACCAGGTGGCAGACCCCGAGGCCCCCGGCGCCTGGCAGGTGGAAAAGGCCCTGCGCTGGGAGCCGCTGCGGCCCGAGCGGGTGTGCGAGGTGCGCTACGAGCACCTGCAGGGCCCCGCCTTCCGCGAGGCCACCGTCTTCCAGCGCTGGCGCAGCGACAAGCCGGCGCGGGACTGCGGCTTCGACCAGCTGGCGGTGGCCACTCCGGCGGAACTGGCCCGGGTGCTCACGCCCTGGCGCTGAGCAGGCAGCCCCCTCCTTCGGAGACAATACGGGGTCCGGCCGCCCGACCCTGCGGCCCACCGGCAGCCCGCCGTTCCGACGGAGTTTCTTTCCTGTGTCCGCCTCCCCCTACGCCGCCGAGACCCGGCGTCGCCGCACCTTCGCCATCATTTCCCACCCCGACGCGGGCAAGACCACGCTGACGGAAAAGCTGCTGCTGTTCTCCGGCGCGATCCAGATCGCCGGCAGCGTGAAGGCGCGCAAGGCCTCGCGCCACGCCACCTCCGACTGGATGGAGATCGAGAAGCAGCGCGGCATCTCGGTGGCCTCGTCGGTGATGCAGATGCTGTACCGCGACCACGTGGTCAACCTGCTGGACACCCCCGGCCACAAGGACTTCTCGGAAGACACCTACCGGGTGCTGACCGCGGTCGATTCGGCCCTGATGGTGATCGACGCCGCCAACGGCGTGGAAGCCCAGACCCGGCGCCTGATCGAGGTCTGCCGCCAGCGCAACACGCCCATCATCACCTTCGTGAACAAGATGGACCGCGAGGTGCGCGAGCCCCTGGACATCCTGGACGAGGTCGAGCGCGAGCTGGGCATGCCCTGCGTGCCCATGACCTGGCCCGTGGGCAAGGGCAAGCTGTTCGGCGGCATCATGAACCTGCGCACAAACGCCATGACGGTGTTCGATTCGGGCAGCGAACGCCTGCCCCAGGACTTCGAGACCATCCCGCTGGACCAGACCGAGACCCTGCGCGCGCGCTTCGGCGCCGAGTGGGACGAGGCCGCCGACAGCATGGAGCTGGCCACCGGCGCCTCGCCGGCCTGGGACCTGCAGGCCTTCCTGGACGGCAAGCAGACGCCCGTGTTCTTTGGCTCGGGCGTGAACAACTTCGGCGTGATGGAGGTGCTCGACGCGCTGGTCGACCTCGCGCCCTCGCCCCGCCCGCGCAAGAGTTCGCTGATCGTCAACCGCCAGCCGGTGGAAAAGATCATTCAGCCCGAGGAGAAGGATTTCTCCGGCGTGGTGTTCAAGGTCCAGGCCAACATGGACAAGAACCACCGCGACCGCATCGCCTTCCTG